>RHFA01000128.1 GCA_003724275.1 Thaumarchaeota archaeon S13 | reverse complement strand
GGCACGGGGCCTGGCGCGCCCAGGCGCGGCCTGCTCCCCCCAGGGGTTCGCGGGGGCAGCCGGCGAGGAGGCTAGAGGGCAGCCTGTGGAGGACGGCCGCCAGGCGCCCGGGTGGGAGGCCAGATGCAATGTGCGCGTCAAGGCCGCGCGAGGGCAGGCGCGGCGCAGGCTCCGCCACGGGCAGGAGCGCCGAGGGCCGCAGTGTCCCCTATTGCCCGCCCTGCGCGCCGCCGCCCATGGCATCCAGGATGCCCTGCGAGACGTAGAGTATGGTCTTTGCGCGGCCCGGCATGCGCTCCAGTATGCCAGCCCCCACGGCGTCCTCTATTATCATCGACGCGGCCCTGTTGCCCATGCCAGTTATCCTTTTTGTCATGGGCACCGTGATGTACGGGTTTTCAAACAGGCTGTCTAGCACCTGCAGTGTACCCTCGGCGGCCCTGTCGCCGAGGCTCGTAAAGTAGGACTTGCGCAGGCTTACCAGATCGCGCATGGAGGCAGAGCCGTCCTCGGCTGCCTCGGCGCACGCGTCAACAAAGTAGGATATCCACTGCGCCCACGCGCCGTCGGCCGTGACGCCTCGCAGCAGCGCATAGTATTGCGCGCGCCGTGTGTAGAGCGAGGCGCTCAGCGCGAGGGCCTGTGAGGAGAGGAGGCCGTACTTGCGCATCATCATGGATATGAGCATCCTGCCGACCCTGCCGTTGCCGTCAGGGAACGGGTGTATCGCCTCAAACTGCGCGTGGGCCACGGCGCAGCGCACAAGCGCGTGGTCGGAGGCCTCGGCCGAGTTTACGTATTCTATGAGGTTTTCAAGGAGTGGCACGACGTTGCCCGGCGCCGGCGGCGTGTATATGACGGCCCTGTCCGGCCCTCCGACTATCCAGTTCTGCTTTCGCCTCCACTCGCCCGGCGCGTGGCCAGTGCGATCGCCCGGCCCATAGGCGACGCCCTCGTAGAGGAGCCTGTGCGCGCGCGCGATCGAGTCCAGGCCGATCTCCGAGCCGGGGTCGGTCCCCTCTAGCATGGAGAGCAGCGCGCGCGCATTGTTGGCCGCATAGTCGTCGTCTGTCCCGCCGGGGCCGGGGCCGCCCGTGACCAGCTGCGCAAACACGGCGGCGCGCGACGAGCGGACGCCCTCTATGAGCGAGCTCGCCACGGCCTCGGCCACGGCGTGGGCAAGTGGCCTCGTGGCCGCGCCGCCCGAGGCCCCGCCCACGCCAAAGCGCTCAATCTCGGCGACGGCGGCGTTCAGGTCGTCCTCGGCGCCTCCCCAGAGGGGGCGCGAGGCGTCAAGCGTGGCTAGCGTCGCCGGTTCTGCGGCGTCCTCGGGCCTCATGGCGGGCCGGCGCGGCGCGGTGGGCTATTAATGTCGCGGGCGCGGCGCGACGGTCCGCGAGACGGGCGGCGCGTGGGGAGAACCGACCCACATCCCGAGTCCCGGCAGGCCGCCGCCTGATCTCCCGTCCCCTGGCAAGCGCGGCTCTGCAAAAAAAGCCGATCGTGTCCCAGGCCACGCCAGGACGAGCGGGGTCGCCGAGGCGCCCGCGATCAGATATATGCGCCTGCCCGCGCGCGGGGGAGCAGTGGCGTTCCACCCCTCCAGCGTGCCGCTCGGCGCTACGTACGACGTGGCCGACGAGCGCGAGGCCTCCGAGGCCGCCGGCGAGATTGCCGCGGCGTGGTCTCCTGGCCGCGGCACGGGCTTCAAGGTCCTCATGCCAAAGGACAAAAAGCTCGCGCGGCGCATGGGGCACACGGTGATGACGACTGTGAGCTATATGCTGCGCAAGGCCGGCATGGAGCGCGACGTGAGGTACTGGGTCTACCATGAGGACGCCGATCACTATGCGATCGTGCTAGTCGACTCGAAGACGCTAGCGTCCCTCGACGGAGCCAATTCCGAGGCGGCCGGCGATGAGTCCGGCGACGAGAAGTCCCAGTAGCGTGCCGCCCAGGACGTCAGACGGGTAGTGCTGGAGGACATACACGCGGGACGCCGAGACGAGCGCAGGGTAGAGGAGGAGCAGGTACGAGGCGGCGCCGAGGCGCGGGAAGAGGGCCGCGCCGAGCACCAGCCCAAAGACTGCGGCGCGCGCGGCATGGCCAGAGGGGAACGACGCGGCATACCCGCCCTCGCAAAAGAGCGAGTACGTGTCAGCCCCAATGCCCAGGGGGAGCGTCTCGCCCATGTACTCTAGGCCGGGGCGCTCGCGCTCGATGGCACACTTTGAATAGCCAGTGGCGATCGTCGCAATGACCAGGGAGATCATTATGGCCAGGCCAATGCGGCGCGTCCGCCTGATGATGAGGAGGACGGCGCCAAAGACAAACATATAGTAAATGTCTCCCGTCTCGGTGATTGCGTGCATTGCAAGGTCTACTGCGGTGCTTCGGCCAGCCGCCCCCTGGGCGGCCGAGGCGGCGGCCTCGTCAAGGTGGAAAAGCGCCCCCGATGATACGAGGGCAGTCGTGGCCAGGAGGAGGATGGCAAGGAGCGCCGTCGGCCGCGAGCGCACCGCGAATGCCCAGTTTTGCATGTCCGAGGGGTGGAGGGAAGAGGTGTTTTTAATCATTTAGGAATATTGCAGGGCAGGTGCTTAATAAGCTCAGGCAGGTTTGGTTCTTTTAGGGTAGAATTTTTGAGTTTGAGCAAAAAGAGAGTCGAGCGAGCCTCGAAGGAGCATTTCGTCTCCAGTACGAGTTATTATTTTTACTGCAACAATGCCCGTGGAAGAAATGAAAGGGTAAGATCTTAGTGATTCAAATGTTTTCCATCTTGTAATGTCAAGATCTTTTCCCAGTATTTGCTGTATATGAGACATGAGAACACTAGACCAAGTAGAATGTGGTTTAGGAAAATGGATTTCATGTCCGAAAAAAGATTCGCCATCATAGTCAGTGTCTAGCATCCAACATTCTACATTGTCAGTATCACCAGATATTATGTTTCCAGATACAGGATCAAACATGTCGTATCCTTCAACTTGAATAATCCATTTATCATTATGTCGTTCAACTGATAATCTAGGATCGCCAACAGTAACAAGAGCACGATTAACTTTGGTGTCATCGAGTTCTGATTGCTGTAATGCACGGTTTATCGAAACTTTGATCACATCAACACCAGGAACAAATTCGCCTTGGATTAATGGTTGAAATTCAAAAGCAGCGACAATTAATGTTTTGATGTTATGTTTTTTTGCACAAATTGCCGCTTTGCGAATAAGGCGGTTATCAGCAGGGGCTATGTCGGGTGTTATTAATATGGCAACAGGTTTATTTGTTTCACGAGCAATTCCTCTGTATGAAAAATCACTGTTATCGTACGTGGGTTCAAGATCCGAAATGAGCAATTGGCCAGATTTATCGATATTCGTTATACCAGTAGTTGACAAATGATATAGTACGCTCTTAACAAAATTTGAATGTGTGAGATCATCAAACATGTTTTTGCTTGAAGTGGAAATTATATATGAACTTGTTTCTGACTCTACGGTAAATGGGCCAGACACTCTTTTAATAGTTTTGTCTATAATAGGCCTATCAGTCAATATTATTGGAGAAGCGAGTTCATTGTAACCTAAAATTTTAGGAGACACAGAAGGTGTGCGTTCGCACACAAAACCGCGAGATGGTAGGTTAGTGTATGGAGGATCTCGTGGACATCCCCCCAAAGCTTTTTCTTTAGAAGCACCATCAACACTGTCTTGTAAATGATACCAATCAAATAATCGTGCGCACATATAGTGTCGCATGGTAGCAATAGACACGGGTGATGCATCTATAACAATCCACCTTCGCCCCCATTTTTCACACACGGCGGCAGTTACTCCAGAACCCCCAGTAGGATCAAGAACAATATCGCCAGGTTTACTAGACATTAAGATGCATCTTTCAAGCACGCTTTCAGAGGTTTGTACAGGATAGCGTTTTCGTGATGTAGGCATTAAAGTATGCCATTGGTTGTTTATTCGTTTTCCAGGTATTTCGTTCACATATTTTTTCCAGCTTAGAGATCCTTCATCTGTAGAAATCAAACGGTTAAGAGAGGCTAATCTGTCCATACCTTGTTTGCTAATTGACCATTGTCTACCGATAGTGCACTGATATGTTTTGCCATTCCATTCATACGGTTCGCTGCGTCCAGTTTTAGATGTTCCTTGGGAAGTTAGTTCGACTCTTCGGAAAAGTTTAAGGTTTGGATCTAAATCAGATATATTATCACGTTCTTTTGACGTCAAATTCCTACAAACACCGTTCGGCTCTTCCACCATAGCGTATGACGATAAGTGATCTAGCATTTCTTCATTGTTAAGTGATTCATATAGCTGAGTGTATTTTTGTAGAGATTTTTGTCGATCTTTGGCATACCAAAGTATATAATCAGAACCTTCTGGGATGAAGCTGCTAGATGTGCCAGGAGATTTAGCAAATGTTATTGTTGAAATTCTATTGTCGGCTCCAAATATTTCGTCAAGAATTAATGACATTCTATGGACATTTGTTGAACCGATTTGAACGAAAATGTTTCCGGTTTCTTTAAGGAGAACATGCATTAAAAATATACGATGAAACATTGCATCAAGATAACTATCAATACCTCGTTCCCAAGTGTCACAGAATGCCTTAACAGATATAGGATCTTTAGGGATCTTCATGTTTTGCTTCAAAGTTTGCACTTTTTCATGATTTCCTACACTTAAAGTGAAATTACTATCAAAATTAATTCCATAAGGAGGATCAAAAAATATAGTTTGCACTTCTCCCTCAATTTCGTTAGCTAGTGCTGCCATAACACGTCCAGAATCTCCTCGGATCATTCGGTTTTGCCAATTGCCCGTAACGCTGTGATCGTAGTATCTATATTTTGTGCCGGGTTCAAAACCATTAAAATCATCAGAAATGTGTGTTTGTGATCGACTTTGACGTAAGCTATCAATCATAGATTTTGGGTTAATTTTTTCTCTAATGTGCAACATTGCAGGCGGGGTTAGGCTATAATCTAGTTGCTTATTCCAATTAAGTGTGGGGTTTTTTCCAATTATGAGGTTTGATGGATGATTTTTTAGATTAAGGTTAACGTTTTCTTCAGTTTGTTCTGTAGGTATGCTGATTCTGTGTGCGCCTGTGTGTGTGTATTCACGGATGTTTTTTGGTTTTGGTTTTTTAGATGTACGTTTGGATTTCTTAGTCGATGTGGCAGTTTTAACAGATTTAGGTTTAGACGGCATGTGGGCCGCCTCCTTTTTGAGCTAAGGCCAATTGCTCTGCTGCTAAATCTGTATTAGTTATATAGACATATTCCCAGCGCCCATATCCAGCATCCGACAATGCTGGAGCCCACACATGTCTAGCATAATGTGCTTTTGCTTTTGAACGCTCGTCATCTATGCCCTTAACTTCAATCACAGCATGAGGCGGCGTTTTATCAATTGATGTTGAAACAAGACGCACGATGAAATCTGGGTAATAGCGTCTCCACATGCTGTCGAAATAGTATGGTATGCTCCATCCAAATTTAAGACTGTGATTACGCATCCACGCTAGTACAATATCCAACCTATCAAGAATCTTAGCCACTTGAATTTCAAGCAATGAATCACATGGTGCACAGTTGTGATGGCATTTTTTTGGTGAATCAAGTATAAGATCAGATTTGACTTTAGTTTCGAATTTAATGTCCCGGGTTCTTGCAGTGTTAGGTTCTGAAAAAATCGCATGCGGACGAACAGACTGTCCAGATATAGTCACATTACAAGATTTTACGATTTCGTGTGGAATGGACGATAAGTGTGGAGCAAGCAGAACCCAATATGGTTGAAAATTTCTGTGGAGTGTTATGTTTTGATGAGAGAACCACATGTCTACATTCCTGCGCATTTGAGCAAATAAAGATAAATCTTGATAAAATGATTCGTTTTTTGTGTTATGGTATTTGTCTGTTTGAAACCATTCGTCAACAGCTGACTTTGCTAATCTAAATTTGGCTGCCTGAAGGTGAATTGACACAAAATTAATATTTTTTGTTTCGCCCACAATCCCAGTCAGTTCTTCTTGTGTGGGGTCACCTGTAGGAGGCGATATGACATATTTATCAACTTTGGACGGGTTAAGCGTCACGATTGTGTTCGGACTGGTCCTGTGCGTGTAGCTGATTACTAGGGGGAATTCTATCTCCAGGTGATCAGAATGATCCTTCGGCAACACGTATGTCTTTGGCAGTTTATGATTACCAGGCTTACGTTTGACGTCCAACATGTAGTTGAACGGGACGCCAAATATTTCAGCGAAAATGGGTGTTTTGTACCATTCTGGAGAATCTGTGTCTGTCCTTCGTAACGCTCGGCCAGACACTTGTTCGCATATTAGCTGTGTTCCAAACTTACGAAACCCAAATACATGTGTTACATTCTTTGCGTCCCAACCCTCAGTTAGCATAGATACAGACACCACGCAGCGTATTTGTTCACCATGTGTGTTTTCCCTGCCCACAGTGGCAAGAATATCTCTTAGAATTTCATGTTCAGACTTCATAGGATCGTATGTTCTAAGTCTGCGTGCTTCCACTTTTAGAACATCTTTCATTTTTCCAAGAATGTCACCTTCATCTATTCTGCTATGAACGAGAATCGTGCGTAATTTGTTGCCATATTTTGGATTATTTGAAAATAGATCATAGCGACCATCAGTCCAATTTATTTTTGATTTACCAGAATTGCAATAATTGCCCGAGACGTACTCATAAAATACCCGTGCGTTGTGGATGCTGTCGACCACAATAATGAAAACTGGAGGTATCTTATAGCCTAATTTTTTGTAAGTTTCAAATTCTGTTTTGTATGATTCATAGAGCGAGTCAAGAGGCACGGTTATTGTGTTTGGGAGGTTGTTTTTATCGAGACGCTTACGAACAGATTTTTCGGTGTTATCAAATATGTTTCTGCAAACACTTGATTCTAGCCCAGTTTTTCCTACCGGGACTCTGGGTATTTTGACCATTCCCGACTCTATTGCGTCAGTTAACGGGAAATCACTGACTGACCATGGAAAGAGAGAATCAGAGCGTTTTTCGCCGCGTTCGATAAATTTTGGAGTTGCAGAAAGATCATAAACAGACACTAGCTTGCCCATGAAGTAGCTGTTAATCAGCTTGATAGAATTGAACCATATTGCAGCCCTGTCTTTGTCTTCTTTTGTCTCATCGCGCATTCTCCCTGTCCCTGGTTTGTAGCAATGATGTGCTTCGTCGTTTATAACAACAACATTATGGTTGTTGTCAAATCCAAAAAGAGTTCTGCCAATCATAACAGAATCGGACTCTCGAGACATACTGAAATTTGACACTCCTAGCAGATGCTTTTCGTGTTTAGAAGCACCAAGTTGTGCAAATGCGTCTCTATGACGAAATGATTGATAATTTGCTATTTTGATCTTAGCTGATTTCAACTGTGATCTCAATGTGTAAGGCACAAGATCCATTCGGTCATACACATTATTGACAGTTCGAGGTAATAATTCCTGAAGTCTATCACGTATGATAAGTCCAGGAGTTATAACAACAAACTGATTACTAAATTTTACAGGATTTTCCCTAGAGTTACACGCTTGCCAAGCTATTATCAAGGCCATTACCACGGTTTTCCCTGTGCCTGTAGCCATTTTTGACGCGATGCGCGGCAGTAAGTCGTTGTGCTCTTTGTTGGTACATGATATCGCCTCAAGTATGCCAGATGCAGTGGGTACTGTTGTTGCTACTTCGTACAGGTAGATTATCGTCTCAAGAGCCTCAAGTTGTGCCCAATAGAGCCTAGGGGTGCGATCCGGGTGTGTCCAATGCTCTAGAAGCGACCTAGTAGTTGGGGTTGCGCCCTCATAGCCTCCTGTTCTCCACCTGTCTACCAGATCACGCAATGCGTTGATTCTTTTGTTGGTGGCATCGTCATCTCCCCCAAGCCTTGTTTTGGCATCCGGAACAGAACTGACCAAGAGCGATGACGGTCGTCGGCCATCAACCTTTTTGGCAGTTGCGCGCCCCCGCTCGTCGAGCTGCCAGTGATGTGACGGCTGCTCGTACGGCGAGCAAATGATTGGGTCGTATACAGAGTCGTGCGCATCGTCTGAATCAGAGTCTTCGTGGGGGGGGGGCTCGCGCTAGTTGCGATCATCCTGTGAAACTCCCCTGCAAGAACTAGCACGATTGTGGCTGATCCGGCGGATCATGCCACCCCTGCGTCTGGGGTCAGTATATAATCCAATCGCCCTTTTGCACCAGAAACTTGACCCCACTATACGCCTGCTATGTAATATGCCAGCCAGACACCAACCTCCTCCAGGTTGCCCCACCTTGGCGACGGTGTTAGCAACCATCTCCGACATGCCTCCAATTGATAACCTCGCCTAGGGCGGAGCTTGCACATTCTCACACATTCCGGTAACCAAGGCTGCTCGCCTCCAGATTACAGGCCACAGGCAATAAGCCCTAGGCAAAAGCCACCCGCTCCATCCCTACATGAATTAGTCTCCCTTCCCTCTGCGACTATGCGCCGCCGCGTGAGATAGGACTCGCGCGTGAAACGACAAATGTAGTGAAAAGTGGATCCATAAACGTATAGAGTCATAGACGACCACGTCGGCGCCAAAGAGCGACCTCGCCATGCGTGCGCTTGGCGTGCGTGAACTAAAAGCTGCGACTGTTGATCCCCTCGCTGCTGTGCACAAACCTCACGAGCATGACGTCTACGTGTGCGGCCTCTGAGCGCAGGTCAGGCAGGACACAGTTTCCGGCGCCGCACGCACGACAGAACCCGGGGCGTCGTCATGCTCTGGCAATCACCTGGGAAAACCTGGCGCCGCATCGAACCGTGTGGATCTTCATCTTCTTGCCACGCACGCGCGGCATGACAGAGCAGAGCAGGTCGCGCTGTGAATAGGGATGGCGCGGGGCAACTACGACCAGGTGAATGCATATTTTTGCCCTGATCTTGAGCTCGTCAAGTATGTCCATAACAAGGGCAACGCCAGCCACAAGCTGTGACCTTGTGCGTCCTGGTGAGTATGAACCGCCCTTGATCTCCACCACGGCCACGTGCAAAACACCATTCCACTCAATCACAATGCAGTCGTTAATGACTCCCCGCAGCCTTCGGGCGGCCATTATCTTGTCACAGTCCAGTATCAGAAAATTGGCGCCAGGACTGGGGCAAAACACGCACTTGACACGGCGGTTCTTGCTCTTGCATCGGTAGACCATGTACTCCCTGAATGCGTCCCGTAGGGCCTGCATGCGAATCAGTCCCCTCCCTTCGCCAGGTATATCCCGTACTCGTCATTTGACATGGACTCGGAGACGCTGACAAACTCGTCCTGGGATATTCCCCCGTCCGCAGAATGCTCAATCTCTGCAACCGTGTACCCCCTGACCTGACTTCCCCCAAAGGCATATGGCGCAACCTCGCTGGCGGCAACATAGGCGTCCCGGCCATATCCCCTAGCCTTTCGCTTTGCCGGCGTGAGCGCCTCCAGCTGCACAAGTATGCTCAGCTGCTCCAGGAAGAATGGGCTGTGCGTGCTCAGGACGACCCTCATCCCCCTCCGGACTATCCCCGCCAGCTGCCCGGCCAGCCTTATCTGGCTATGGGGGTGCAGGTGCGCCTCGGGCTCCTCGACCACGAGCGTGTCGCCCGGAACCATCGCCTCGGCGGCCAGCGCGATCGGGGCGGTGTCGACTATGCCCGAGGAGGACATGTGCATGGGGACGCTCGTGCCCCCGTGGGCGTAGGACAGCGCGCCGCCTCCCCTCCCCGCCGTGCCCAGCCTGCCGCCAAACACGCCGTGGATAATCCCGTCCGCACCGCCGGATCCGCCGTTGCGCCGGGCAGCGCCCGCGCCGGCGAGCGAGCCGGCCAGGCCCGACACGGTTCCCGCGGTTCGGACGGCGCCGTGGCCGTCGCGGCGCAGGCCGTTCAAGATTCCCGGCGCCAGCGTCCCGTATGCGCACATGACGCCGGATCGGGCCGCCGGCAGGTACCTCGAGGCGCCGCACTCCCTGCCAGTGACCGCTTGCCCGGCGATCCCTGCCGCCAGCTCTAGGAGGGCGCCAGGGTCGCGCCCGGACGCCAGGCTCCCTGCCGGCGGGCTAGCGCCGTTTCGCCCCCCTTTAGCCGCCGCGCCGCGCCGCGCCCCCGTAACCATGCCGGCCACGTCCGCAGAGCCCCTGACAGGGCGCCGCTCATCTCCAAAGCCCGCCCTTACCGCGGCTCCCCCCGTGCGGGTGATGGAGACGTCTGCCCTTACGGGCCCGCGTATCCTGATCCTCGAGGCCCTCGAGCCCGTGCGCACAAGGGCGCCCAGGTGCGACCCAAAGTTGTAGCCCATGTGGCGGACTAGCGACTTTTCAAAGAGGCGCCCGACCGTGCATTCGCGTATCTTGGAGGCGAGCCCGCGCGGCACCTCGACTCTGCCTCCGTTGGCCGACGCGGCGAGCCTGGCTACCCTGCCTGACAGCCTGTAAAACTCGCCGCTATCCAGCAGCGCGCCCGCCCAGTCCCCCGACCGTGCCGCCCGCACAGTGTCAGCGCATGACGACACCACAGAGTGCGCGAGCACCGACGCGTACGACTTGCCCGAGCCGTTTGGCCCTACAAAGACCGTCAGCGGCCTCAGGACAACCCTGCCCCCCGCGATTGGCCCAAAGTTGGTGAACTCCAGCTCGATCTCCGGTGGCCCCTGCCCTGCCTTGCGCGCCATTGGGCGCATGCGCGATGGCGGCCCCTATATGCGTTTTACACCGATATTCCGCAGCAGGGGCTCGCCCTCACGCCGGAAACTTCATCCCCATGACGCGCAGGGGCGTGTCCTCGGCGCCGGCCAGGCGGCAGGCCCGCCCCCGTCTTCCCCTCAGCGACAATCTCGGCGACCGCCCCCGACATGCCATACAGGCACCTCGCGGCCCTCAGGCGCCTTGCGCGCCGGGTATCACCTGCGAGAACCTGGCCCCGCACCTGACGGTGCGTATTGACAGCCTCCTGCCGCGCACGCGCACATGTCTGTAGGGCAGGGACAGGCGGTGCGAGTAGCGATGCCGCGGGGCAACGACAAGAAGGTGAATGCACACCCCCTTCCTAGCCTTAGCGCCCTCTAGAATGTCCATGGCCAGGTTGGCGCCTGCCACAAGCTGCGATTTTGCGTGTTCTGAAGAGTATGAGCCACCCTTGATCTCAACCACTGCAACGTGCAAGACGCCGTGTGGCTCGATGGCTATACAGTCACACATCATTCCTGGCAGCCCAAGGCGATCCTTTATCTTGTCACAGTCAAGTATTAGCGAGTCAGGGTTTGGGCCGGGGCAAAACACGCACCTTGCCCGCCTGTTCTTGCTCTTGCACCTGGGAACCTCATAGCCCTTCCATGCGTTACGGATTGCACGCATGGGCGCGTTCGTGCTCATCCCCCCGTGCAAAGTGCAGGCGGTTCTCGTCCTTTGACATGTCCTCGGCAACCCGGACAAACTCGTCTTGCGGTATGCCAAAGTCCGCAGAGGCGTCTATTGCAGATATCGTGTGCCCCTTCCCTGCGCTGCCGGCAAAGGCATATGCTGCAACCTCGCCAATCCCCACATACCCGTCCTTCCCGTAGTCCATACCCCTTCGCTTTGGGGGCGAAAGGGCGCCCAGCTGGACAAATATGCCAAGCTGCTCTAGGAGAAATGGGCTGTGCGTGCTAAGGATGACGCGCATTCCCCGCCTGACAAGGCCCGCGATGCGCCCTGCCAGCGCCACCTGGGACTTTGGATGCAGGTGCGCCTCGGGCTCCTCGACCACGAGCGTGTCGCCCGGCACCATCGCCTCTGCGGCCAGCTCGATCGGGGCGGTGTCGACTATGCCCGAGGATGACATGTGCATGGGGACGCTAGCCCCACCGTGGGCATAGGACATCGCGCCGGCTCCCCTCCTGGCCGTGTCCAGCCTGCCGCCAAACACGCCGTGGATGATCCCGCCCGCACCGACGGAACCGCCGTTGCGCGGGGTCGCGCCCGCGCCGGCGAGCGAGTCGACGAGGTCTGACGTGGTTCCCGCGGCCCTGGAGGCGCCGCGGCCGGCGAGCACCCCCGGCGCCAGCGTCCCGTATGCGCACATGATGCCAGACCTCGCCGCCGGGACGTACCTAGAGGCGCCGCACGCCTTGCCTGAGATCGCATGCCCGGCTATTTCCGCAGCAAGCCAAAGTAGCGCATCAGAGCCGTGCCCGGCGGCCGGCGTCTTGGCGTAAGGGCGGGATCCGTTTCGCCCGTTCCTTGCGCCCGCTTTGCCGCGCGGGGCGCCCCGCGCAGTGCTGGCCACGGTCACGGAGGAGCCACGGATAGAGTACTTCACGCCGCCGTGCCCCGTCCTTACCGTGGCTCTCCCCGTGCGTGTGATGGTGACGTCTGCCCTCACGGGTCCCCTTATCCTGATCCTCGAGGATCGCGCTCCCGCGCGCACAAGGGCGCCCAGGGGCGACCCAAAGTTGTGGCCCATTCGAGATACAAGCGACCCCTCAAAGAGGCGCCCGATCGTGCATTCGTGTATACTGGCAGACAGGCCAGGCGGCACCGCGGCGCCCCCGTTGGCCGACGCGGCGAGCCTCGCGACCCTGCTTGACAGCCTGTAAAACTCGCCGCTGTCCAGCAGCACGCCCGCCCAGTCCCCCGACCTGGCCACCCGCGCAATGTCCGCGCATGATGACACCACAGAGTGCGCGAGCACCGACGCGTACGACTTGCCCGAGCCGTTTGGCCCTACAAAGACCGTCAGCGGCCTCAGGACAACCTTGCCCCTAGAGATTGGCCCAAAGTCGGCGATCTCTAGCTCGATCTCCGGTGGCCCCTGCCCCGTCTTGCGCGCCATTGGGCGCATGCGCGATGGCGGCCCCTATATGCGTTTTACACCGATATTCCGCAGCAGTGGCGCCCCCTCACGCCGGAAACTTCATCCCCATGACGCGCCGGGTCGTGTCCTCGGCGCCTGCCAGGCGGCAGACGCGCCCCCAGTTCTCCCCCTCGGCCACAATGTCGGCCACGGCGCCCGGCAGGCCGCGCCTCCAGTCGACATTCTCGCCGAGCGCTGCCCTGTACATCCGCTCGCGCACCCCCGTCGCCGAGACCGCCCTCCTCCTCCCGATGACTGGCCGCAAGCCATAGGCCCCGAGCGCGAGCCACTCTGCCCTGTCGCCGGTGTACGTGAAATAGTCCCCCCCTCCCTCGGCTGCTATGCGCCGCCGCAGGCGCCAGGACTCGCGCGAGAGCAGCGGCGGGAGATAGCGCGAAAAGGGCGCCGTGAACGTATAGGCTCCAGAGACGGCCACGCCGTCCCCAAAGAGCGCCCTGACCATGCGCGCTCGCGTGGCGTGCGTGAACGGAAAGCTGCGGCTGTTGACCTCCTCGCCGCCGCGCACAAACCTCACGGGCATGACTACCACGCGCTCGGCCTCTGAGCGCAAGTCTGCGATGATCTGCTCGTGCGCCTCGGTCACGGGGTTCATGTGGGCCAGGTAGAGGGCCGTCCTCAACGCCGCGCGCGGCCGGGGCTTCCGTATTTCAAGGTGCGGCGCGGGCCGGCGCCGGGCCGTGCCGCCCCCTGCCCCGCGGCATGGCACCGCAGGCCAGGCCGCCATGCAAAACCTGTGGCTCCGAGGGCGTGCCCCTGCCCTGCCAGTCCATGGCCGGCGGGCCGGCGTTTGTGCCCGGGCAGGACACGCGCCCGGGAACCCCATGCCCCCCGCATTGCGCACGCTCACCCCGTATGCTTTTGCGCGGCGCGTCCCCGACGGCCGTCCCCCGCCATGGGCCCGGCCACAAACCCGCCATACTGTATGCCGCCGTCCGCAGAGTGCCGCAGCTCCGATATTGTGTATCCCCTTTTTGCGCTTCCGGCAAACGCGTACGGCGCGAGCTCGCCGTCCTCCACATAGTCGTCCTTTCCATACCCCATGCCCTTTCGCTTTGGCGGTGAAAGGGCTCCCAGCTGTACAAGCATGCCCAGCTGCTCTAAAAGAAAGGGGCTGTGCGTGCTCAGGACGACCCTCATGCCCCGGCGTACCATCCGCGCCAGGTGCCGCGCCAGCCTCGCCTGGCTCTGGGGGTGCAGGTGCGCCTCGGGCTCCTCGACCACGAGCGTGTCGCCCGGCGACATCGCCTCCGCGGCCAGCGCGATCGGGGCGGTTTCGGCCACGCCCGAGGAGGACATGTGCAGCGGGACGCTAGCGCCCGCGTTGGCATAGGACAGCGTGCCATCCCTCCCCCCAGTGTCCAGCCTGCCGCCAAACACGCCAGGGATGATCCGCTGCGCGGGAGCCCCGTCGCGCGGCGCGGCCTGCGCGCCGGCGAGCGAGTCGACCAGGTCTGCCACGGTTCCCGAGGTGTGCGCGCCGCCGCGCAGCAGACCCTCCAGGATCCCCGGCGCAAAGGCCCCGGGCGCGCACATTGCGCCAGAGCGCGCCGCCGGAACATAGCGCGAGGTGCCCGGCGGCATCACCGCAGACACGCCTGCGACGATCTCGGAGGCCAGGCCAAGGAGCACCGCCGAGGCGCGCGCGTCGCCCTTGCCCGCGGCCTGCTGCGGCCAGTTCCGCACGAGGCCCGCAGGGCCGCACTCAAACCTCGTCGAGGCGCCCGTGCGCGAAATCTCCATGTCGGCCACCATCGGCCCCCTTATCCTGATCCTCGAGAACCGCGAGCCGGTGCGCACGAGGCCGGCAGGCGGCGAGCCAAAGTTGTGCTGCAGGCGCGAGAGGAGCGCACCCTCAAAGAGGCGCCCTACCGTGCAGTCGTGTATGCTAGAGTGCAGGCTAGACGGCACCCTGCCCTCCCGCCTGCCAGAGACCAGCTTTGCCGTCCTGTCTGTCAGGTTGTGGGACTCGTTGCCCTCGGCCAGCAGGCCCCTCCAGCCCCCCGACGAGGCGGCGGCGGCAAGGTCTGCGAACGACGAGACGACCGAGTGCGCAAGGACAGACGCGTAGGTCTTGCCCGAGTTGTTGGGCCCGACCAGGACTGTGAGCGGCCGCAGGGCAATCTTGCCCCCCGCGATCGGCCCAAAGTCCGAGATCTCCAGCTCGGTGTCAGGGCCGGCGATCCCGGAGGCCGGCTCGGCCTTGCGCGCCATCTGGTGCGCGCGGCATCCCCGCCCGTATATACACTGTGCGCGGGCCAGGGGAGGGCGCCGGCGCGCGCGGCAAAGCGTTTTTGTCGGGGCCCGCCGCGCCGCGTCGCGCCGATGAGGGATCCCGTCTGCGGAATGGAGGTCGGCGAGGGCGGCGAGGAGGTCACCGGCCCGGACGGCCGCACGTGGAGGTTTTGCTGCGCGGCGTGCCGCTGGGCCTTTGAGCGGGATCCCGCGCGGTTCTCTAGACCATGAGCTGCGCGCGCCTCGAGAGGAGGCGCGGCAGGTTTGGCGGCGAGCGCGGCATGCCGCGCGTGGCCTCGGCTATGGCCCCGGCGAGCTCGCCGACGCCCATCTCCTCTGTCTTGCCGGAGAGGCGGGATCGCACGCTGAGGCGGCCAGAGGCGGCCTCCTCGTCGCCGATGACTGCGACGTGGTGGACCCACTCCTTTTCGGCCTGCCGTATGCGCTTGCCGACGCTCTCGGACCGGTCGTCAATGTCGACGCGCACGCCGGCGGCGGCGAGCTCGTCGGCGACCTCGGCGGCGCGCGCATTGTGCGCCTCCGAGACGGGCACGAGGCGCGCCTGCGCCGGCGAGAGCCAGAGCGGGAGAGTCGGCTTTGAGCCGGCCGCCGAGGCGCGCGCGGCGCCCTCGAGGAGCGCATAGATGACGCGCTCGACTGCTCCCGTTGGCGAGTTGTGCAGGATTATGGGGTGCTTCATGGACCCGTCGGCACCGGCGAACTCTATGCCATAGCGCTCGCCGTTCTCGACGTCTATCTGGTCAGTCGAGAGGGCCGACGCCTTGCCCGAGGCGTCGACATAGTTAAACTCCCACTTGAGCACAAAATAGAAAAACCTCTCGCGCCACATCTCCACCAGCACTGGCCGGCCGTGGCGCGCGGCGAGGCGCGAGACGGCGGCGCCGTTTCCCTCGTAAAACTCGCGCGTCATGCGGACCGACATCTCATAGTCGCCGGGATCCAGGCCGACCTCGCCCATGACCGACCGCGAGAGCTCAAACCTCTCGCCCAGCTCCGAGACGGCCTGGGCCATGTCCTCGCAGAACGCGTGGCAGTCGGGCATCGTGAACGCGCGCAGGCGGCGCAGGCCGACGAGCTCGCCGGACTGCTCGCGTCGAAAGCTGTACCTCGTCAGCTCGTACAGGCGGTATGGCAGGTTGTGGTGGGAGAGCTGCGCCTGCGCGGCGATGAGAAACTGGCCAAAGCATGCCGCAAAGCGCAAAAAGAACCTCCTGCCCTCCGAGTCAATGTTGTACTGGCGCGCCGGAAAGCGGTCAAAGTAGCTCTTCATGCTCGGGTGCGCCGAGTCGTACATTATCGGAGTCTCGACCTCCGAGGCCCCGTACGCCCTCACGCGGTCGCCGACGTGGCGCTCTATGAGCGACTTTATGAGGCGCCCGTTTGGAAGGAACCTCATGTTGCCCGAGTCCGACGCCGGCTCATAGTCGGCGATGCCCAGCCTCCTCATCAGCGAGACGTGGGCCGGCGCGTCGTCGGCGCGGCGCGTGCCGGACTCCTCGTGCGCGTACAGCCTTCGCAGGCCGGGGTGCGGCCCAAAGTCAAAGGACGCCGCGTCGTGCAGGCTGCCGTCGGGCGTGAGGACGTGCCACGTCGACTCTAGGCGCGACTCGGAGCGCAGGGCCGTGGGCTCGGGCGCGCCCTCCCCGCCGGCGCCTCCGGGGCCAAAGACGCGCAGGCTCTCGGCGAGCGGGTGGGCCTTTACGCGGACCGCGTACGACTTTGTCCAGCCAAACGGCGCGTGGCTCACCTCGTCGGCCGCAATCCCCGACTCTAGGAGGCGCAGTATGGAGAGCGCCTCGCGCGGCGGCGCGAGTGACGCGCTGAGGTGCGCGTAGGGATAGACTAGCACGCGCGTGCAGCCGACGCGCGCGGCCAGCGCAGAAATGTCCGCGGCGGCGCGCTCGGCCGTGGCGGCGTCGTCGCCGGCCTCGACGGCCACCAGCACGGCCAGGGCGTTCTCGAGCCTCGCCGTGCCGGCCCCGCCCTCCTCGGCACAGTCCACCTCCTTTGCCGTGGCCGTGTACTCGATGCTGTCGCAGTGGAGCTGCAGGACCCTCATGCGGCGGCGCGCGCCCCGGGGCAATTGAATAAGTGTTTTGGGCCTCGCCGCCGGCTTGGGCGGCGGCGCTTGCTTATTATCGGGGCCGGCGCGGCGGCGCGGCGATGGCCACGGGGCCGGCGCGGCGCGCAATCCCGCGCATATCCACGCGCGGCGCGTACGACCTGCGGACAGGCGCGGCGGCGGCGCGGCGCACGCGCTATACGCTCTGGCCGCGGCGCAGGTTTGAGGCCGTCGCGGGCCGCTCTGCGGAGATTGCCATTGTCGTCCACGGCATGAGGAACGGCCGTGCCGGCGCGGCCCAAAAGTTTGCGATCGCGCAGAGGCGCCTCCGCGCGCTGGGGTACGCGTTTCCCGTCGTAGGCTATACGTACGACGCCGACGTGCGCGGCGCGCATGCGGCGTCCACGGCGGCAGGCGCGGCGCGGGCCGCCGAGGCCATTGCGGTCCGCAACGGGGCCCGCCTCGCCGCGTTTATCGCCGACCATGCCGCGGCCCACCCGCGCGCCAGGGTCCGCCTCCTTGGCCACTCGCTGGGGTCGCTGGTCATCGACAGCGCGCTGCGCCGCCTCGACGCGCGCGGCATGCGCGGCGCAGTAGAGAGCGTCCACCTCTTTGGGGCCTCGCTCGGCGAGGCCCGCGCCGCGTCGGCCCCGTCGCGCCGCGCCGCCGCGCGCGTCGTGCGCAGGCGCGTCGTCAACTGCTATTGCGCGACGGACGAGGTCCTGCGGGCCGCCGCGGACGCCGGCGAGATCAGGTCCCCGATAGGCCTGGGGGGCGCAAGGCCATCGCGCCTGCCCGCGCGCTACACGCAGAGGCGCGTGCGGCCGCAAAACCACCGCTTTGCGAGCTATCTCGCCGAGCTGCGAACATTCCCCTAGAACCACCTGTCGAGGTTTTGCGACTGCCTCTCGCGCGCCCTGCGCAGGCGCGCAAGCGACGCGGAGACGCGCTCTTCGGAAAAGCTGCGCTCGCCGGCAAGGTAGGACGATATGGCGCGCTCGTCGACCTCGCCGGCCTCTAGGCTCGTGTCGGGCGCCTCGGGCTCGGCGAGGAATATCTTGCGTATGGCCTCGTGGTCCACCCTTGCGAGCTCGTCGGCTATGCTAGGTATGTCCTCGAGGCGCCCGTGTTCCCTGATTAGCTTTATCGCAGTCTTTGGGCCCACCCTGGAAAACCCGTCGGGGTTAAAGTCGGTCCCGACGAGTATGCCGACGTCGACTAGCTGCTCGCGCGTTATGCCGAGCTCGTCTAGCGTGCGCTGTGAGCTGATCATCTCTATCTCGACGTCGACGTACGTGTTGCGGTTTGGGAGCTTGCGCCTCCCGCTCAGGCTAAAGTTGCGCACGAGGCGCGTTGCGCCAAAGAGTATAGAGTCATAGTCCTGGCTCGCCGCCGCGTGCGCGAGGCCCTGCCTCGTCAGGTGGGCCGCGTACGCCTCGCCCTCGGACGGCGCGTCGACGCACGGTATGCCAAACATCCCGAGGAGCTTTTTCGCGTCGGCGACCATCTCGTCGCGCATTGCCGTGGTCTGCTGTGCGTACTTTTTGGCAGACTCTAGGTCGCCCTTGCGCACGGCCTGCTCGTACTTGACGGCCGCGTCGCGCTTTGCGCTGCGCCGGCGCTCAATCTCGGCGGCCTTGAGCGAGGGCGGCTTGCCGTCAAAGACATAGACGGGCCTCACGCCGCCGGCGAGGAACTTTATGTTCCTGTAAAAGAGGCCAGAGAGGTGGCTCGTCGGGCGGCCCCTCGAGTCGGCCAGCGGCGCGCCGTCGGCCCCGCGTATGGACGACATGAACTGGTACATGGCATTGTACGCGTCGATCGCCACGACCCTGGACATGAACGCCTCGATGCTCGACTTTTCCCTCACGACGAGGGGCTTTAGGTCAAGTCCCATGCGGGCCGCCCCGCCGGCGCGCCTTAATTTGTGTATGGCGCCGCCGGGAGCCTACTCTACGAGTATCGCAGGCTTGAAGGGCCGCGCCGAGGCGGCCTTGGGGCCGCCGCCCTCGCCCTCGCCGAGCACGACGAGCTCGGCGCCGAGCTCGTGGGCCACGAGGGGAGCGAGGCCAGAGCGGTAGGCCGCGGCCTCGTCGGCGTCGCCCTCGAGGCGGAGCCGCCTCTCGCGCGGCGTCGCCGAGAGAATGTCAGATAGCGTCCTCTTTACAAACGCCGCGTCGCGCCGCATGGCCGCCGCGCCGGGGTCCGCGCCGAGCGCGCGCATCATCGAGCCAATGTCCGCTGCGCCCCCCTCGGCGGCCCGGAGCATGACGTCGTGCGCGCGCGACTTTGCCTGGCCGGCGACGTGGAGCGTGACCCTCGAGGCGCCGATCCTCGCCGAGCGCAGTATCCTCTGAATGTCCGACATTGCCGAGGCGACGGCCAGCTCGGAGAGCAGCAGCGCCGCGTCGTCCCCGCGTGCCGAGGACCCTGGCCATGCTGACGACGAGGCCGTGCCGTCCATGCCGAGTGACTCCCACATCTCGTCGGCCGCATGCGGGGCGAACGGCGAGAGGAGGGCCGCGCGCGCGGCCCACGCCTCGCGCAGCGCTACGGCCCCGCCGCCAGAGGGGGCCGCGCGGCGCGCGTGCCAGGCGAGGTCGGCGTCGAGGCCGGCCATGACATGGCGCACGGCCTCGCGGAGGCGCATCCTCTCGATGAGCGACGAGACCGTGCCGGCAGTCTCGCGCACGCGCGCGCCGAGCCACTCGTCGGCCGGTGACGCCTCGCCGCCGCCGCCGGAGCCGATCCGCGCGCACTCGGAGATCATCGACTCGAGCTGGCGAGAGGAGGACCGCACGAGGTCCAGCTTGAAATCTGCGTCCTGCAGGAGCTCGGCAGACGAGAGTATCGCGAGGCGAATGGGGTCGGCCCCGTGCTCGCGCACGGCCTGCCGCAGCGGTATGATGTTGCTCATGGACTTTGACATCTTTTTGCCCTCCATGAGGACCGAGCCGTTGACGACTATCTGGCGCGGCCAGTGCCTCTCGGGGAACACGAGCGCGTGGTTGAAGACAAAGAACGAGAGGTGGTTTGGCACTAGGTCTCGCCCCGAGTGCCTCGAGTCGACGGGGTAAAAGTACTCAAACTCGGATCGGACCTCCGCGACGG
Organism: Thaumarchaeota archaeon S13; assembly: GCA_003724275.1. Lineage (GTDB taxonomy): Archaea > Thermoproteota > Nitrososphaeria > Nitrososphaerales > Nitrosopumilaceae > JAHRAL01. The sequence goes on along the minus strand of RHFA01000128.1, from coordinate 4,201 downwards.
TCTCCTCGTCGGCCCCGCACGAGGCCGCCGCCTCGCGCGCGCTCCCCCTGCCGAGCAGGACGTGGTCAAAGAACGCGTCGTCAAGCGACTCGGGGTCAAGCCTCCCGGCGTTGACAAAGCGCGACACCACATAGTATGACATGTATATGACAGAGTCAGACAGGCTCTCGACTGTCCATCCCCCGTCCCACGGCAGGGCCGTGCCCAGGCCCGTCTGCCGCGCGCACGCGCGCTCGCGCAGCCAGCCAAACACGTGCTCAAACTCTGGCCTCATCTCGGGCGGGACCACCTCGAGTGCCCCCAGCGCGCGCCGCGCGAGCGCCTTCCACTCGGCGCTAGAATAGTCGATAAACCACTGGTTTGAGAGGACGTGGACCACGCACGCGGTCCCGCAGCGGCAGAATATGGGCGCGTTTGAAAACTCGTACATTGCCTCCGGAGGGCCGCGCTGCTCGCCGGCGAGCCACTCCGCGGCGGCCTCCTTTGCCTCGCGCGCGGGCATGCCCGCAAGGCTCCCCGTGCCTGGCAGCATTGTCCCGCCATAGTACTCGGCCGCATAGAGGTCCTTTGTGAGGCCTTCTAGGCGCTCGTCGCCCTGCGAGGCGACTCCGGCGGCGGCGACGAGCTCGCCGGCGGGGTCTTCGCCGCGGCCTTCGGTCTGTATTATCTGGACGGGGCGTATGGACCGCGCAATCTCGCCGGCCTCGCCCCCTGCGCGCCGCAGGTCCTCGAGGGCCGCACAGTCGTACGGCGCGTGCGCGGGAACCGACATGACGGCGCCGGTCCCGACGTCGGCGCGCACAAAGGTCGCCGGCAGGACGCGCACGTCCCTGTCCACGCCTGGCACCCTGGCCGTGAGGCCCACAAGGTCCGCGCCGCGAACCGACGTCCCCGTGGACTCTACGGGGCCGGCGTCAAGGTGCGAGAGCTTTGAGATGCACTCGGGGGCCACGAGCCACTCGGCGCCGGCGACGCGCACGCGCGCGTACTCCATGTCGGGGTTTACCCACGCGTTTGTCACGCCATAGACCGTCTCTGGCCGCATCGTCGCCGCGGGCAGGACCCTCCCGCCCTCAAGGGCCAGGCGCACGATCGTGTACTCGACAAAGTCCGGCTCTACGTCTCCGCGCGTGTCGTGCTGCGAGACGGGGTTGGAGTCGCGCGGGCACCACCCCACGGGGTGCGAGCCCTGCACGATCACGCCGCGCTCGCGCAGCAGCCTCACCTGCCAGGCGATGAACTTTTTGTAGGCCGGGTCGATCGTCGTGAACTCGCCAGACCAGTCTATCGAGTAGCCCATCTCGACCATGCCCGACCTTATCTCCTCGTGGAAATAGCGCGCTATTTTCACGGGGTCGGCAAACTCGGGTATGCGCTCGCGCGGAACGCCGTAAAGGTCGACGAGGCCCGAGATGAGGCCCTCGTCGCCAGACTCTATGCGCTCGGCCATGCCGAGTATGGGCGTGCCCGTATAGTGGAACGCCATGGGAAAGAGGACGTTCCTGCCGCGCATCCGCTCAAAGCGCGCGTGCACGTCTGCTAGCGTGTACGTGCGCCCGTGGCCGATGTGCTGCGGCGAGTTTGGGTAGGGGTACGCGACGGTGATAAAGCGCTTTTCGCGCGAGGCGTCTGCATGCGCCACCTCTGTCCCGCGCCATCGCTCGCGCCACTTTGACTCTATCGAGGCCCAGTCGACCATGCCACTTCCCGCCTCACGTCGCCGAGGCCATCGCCTCGGCTCTCCTTATCGCCTCCTGCGCGCGCGACGCCTCGGCCCCGCCGCCCTGCCCAAAGCGCGCGCTGCCTCCCCCCGAGCCGCCCAGCGCCGCAGACGCCTCCTTTGCGAGCTCGCCGGCCCGCAGGGCCGTGGAGGCCTCTGCGCCCGAATAGGCCACGACGCGCACGCGGTCCCCGTCGCGGACTAGCGCGAGGTAGACGAGGAGCGCATCAGAGGCGACTGCGGCCTCGCCGACTGCTATGTGATAGTCGGCGTCGAGGTCCACGTCTATCGTGGTGTAGAGCGTGACACGCCCGAGCCTGCGGGCCTTTGAGGCCGCCTCCTGCGCGGCGCCGGCGCTTGACCTCTTTGTGAGCGCGCGCAGGCGCGTGCGCGCCGCCTCGCCGGATCCGAGCCGGCGCTCGAGGGACTCTGGTATCTTTTGCCTGTCGGCCCCGATCTTGCCGGCAACCCACGAGAGCGTGCGCTCGCCGTCCTGCACGTGGGCCAGGGCCGCCTCGCCGGCCTTGAAGACGAGGCGAACCACGCCGTCCTGCACGCGCTCGGCCTGCGTCACCTTGAGGAGGCCGATCTCGCCGGTCCGGCGCACGTGCGTGCCGCCGCACGCCTCGACGTCAAAGTCGCCCACGCTCACTATGCGGACCGCGTCGACGGGCACGACGCCTCCCTGGTATATCCTAAACCCATAGCGCGACTCGGCCTCCTCGCGCGCGTGCTCGCGTATGGACACCTCGAGGTTGCGCCTCACGACCGAGTTTGCGGCCGACTCGATCCTGGAGACCTCCTCGGGCGTGAGGGCAGAGTGGTGCGTGATGTCGAGGCGCGCGTGCGTGTCGTCCTTGAAGGCCGAGTGCTGCCAGACCCACGAGCCGAGAACATGCCTGGCCGACGAGTTTAGTATGTGCGTGGACGTGTGGTGGGCAGTCACCGCGGCACGCCTGGCAGTGTCAACTGCGCACCTGACCGTAGAGCCGGCGCTCGGGAGGTCCCCCTCGACGGCGTGCGCGATGACGCCCCCGTGCGAGCTCACGTCAGTCACGCGCGAGCCCCCGATCGTCCCATGGTCTGGCTCCTGGCCCCCGCTCCGCGCGTAAAATGACGTGCGGTCCAGGACCACAATCCCGCCCCCGGCGTGGAGGACGCGGGCCTCAAACTCGGGCGGGTCATCCCCGTGAAAGAGGGCCTCGGTCCGCGGCAGGCCCTCGAGGCCGGGCGGCGGGGCAGGCGCGTCGGTTTTTGGCGACTGGTGGAGCTCGGAGAGGCGCTCGTAAAACTCGCCGGGTATCTCGCGGATCGCGCCGAGCTCCCTGAGATAGTCCGGCGGCACGCCGTCGGACTCGTAGAGCGTGATGAGCTCGCCGACGGTCGGCTCGGCCTTTTTGGCCTTGAGGCGCGAGGCTATCGACTCCATCCTTGAGCGCATCCCCGTGTAGCGCCTCGCCTCTAGGCCGACGATCTCGCGTATCTCGCCGGCGGACTCGGCGAGCTCGGGGTACGTCCCGCGCAGGTACTCTACGTGGAGCGAGACTAGCTCGTCGAGGTCGTGGCGCGCGCCGAGGCGTCCCAGGCGGGCCATCATTCGCCTGAGGAGCACGCGCAGGTTGTACCCCCCGCCGACGTTGCTCGGCAGCGCGCCGTCGGCGATCGCAAAGGCGAGCGTGCGCAGGTGGTCGGCGACTAGGTAAATGCCCTCTAGCGGCTCTATTGTGCGCGAGACGCGCGACTCGCCTAGTGAGAGCGCCGATATCGCCTCCTGCCTCGCGCGCGCGGCGTCTGGCTCTGAGGCGAGGGCGCGCGCTACCTCGCGATAGTACGCGCAGAGCTCGCCTGTGCCGGCCTCGACGCCCTCGGCGTCTGCCATGCGCGACGTTATCGGCCCAAAGCAGCAGTCGTACGCAGTCGGCGTGCCCATCGTGACCCAAGCAAAGCGCTCCAGTCCCGCCCCCATGTCGATGATGCGCTGGTCCAGTGGCCGGCGGTCGTCTAGGCTCCCCTGGAACTCTGTAAACACGGCGTTGCCGAGCTCGAGGCCGCCCACAAAGTACTCGAGTGACGGCCCGAACGAGCCGCCGCCTGACCACACGTCCTCGACGAACGTGATCTCGTCGCGAGGTATACCGAGCGTGCGCGTGAGCATCTCATAGTCGAGCCTCATGCAGCCGTCCTTCCAGTAGCCGCCCTCTTCGTCGGGCATGCTGAGCTGGCCTACCATGCAAAAGCTCGAAAAGTGCCTTCCCGTGACGCCGACGTTGCCGATGTCGTTAAACCTCACGCACGGCTGCGGGACGATGATCGGGTTTGCCGGAAACTCGAACCTTATGCCCGAGCCCGTCGGGCGCTGAAAGTCCACGATCGAGGCGATTGTAAAGTAGAGGTCGTCGCGCCACCTGCACACGACCGGATAGCGGCCGATCGACTTGTGGCCGTGCCCCACAAAGAACGACTCGACTGCCCGCCACGCCT
>RHFA01000171.1 GCA_003724275.1 Thaumarchaeota archaeon S13 | reverse complement strand
GCGTGTCCGCGCAGGGGTGGGCCCGCGCGAGGGACTCGAGGGCCCGCGCGGCGGCGCCCCCGGGGCACCGCACGCTCGCCTTTGCCGTGAACGACTCGGGGAGCGCCGCGACGGCCGAGGAGAGGGGCCGTCGCGAGCGGGCCAGGGACTCGAGGGCCAGCGCTGCCGTCATGCAGCCGTCGCGGACCGGCAGGTGCGGGCCGTACATAAACCCGCCATTCTCCTCAAACCCGGCGAGCGCGCCGCGGCGTGCCATCTCGCGCGAGACCGTCACGCTCCCCACGCCGGTCCGCACGACGCGCGAGCCCGTCCTAGAGGCGACCTCCTCTATGGCGTCGCCAGAGTTTATCGGCGTGACAATCTCGGCGCCGGCGTTGCGCGAGAGCAGATAGTCGGCAAGCAGCAGGGCCGAGACGTCGCCGCTCAGTATCTGCCCGCGCTCGTCGCACATCATGCTCCTGTCGCCGTCGCCGTCAAAGGCGACGCCAATGTCCGCCCCCGAGTCTCGAACCGCCCTGGACAGGCCGGAGAGGTTGTCCGGTTTTGGCTCCGGGCCGCGGCCGGGAAACTCGGCGTCGATTGCAGAGTTGATGCACGTCACGCCGTCGCACATTCCGGACATTATGCCCTCGGCGACTGCTGCCTGCGCGCCGTTTCCAAGGTCGAGCACGATGCGCAGGCCTGCGCGCGAGATCGCCCCCGCGTCGACGCGCGCGCAGACGCCGGCCCTGTACGCCTGCAGTGCGCGGGCCTCGGAGGACCCTGTCCCCCACGGCGGCGACGCGGTCCACGATCGCGCGGCGTGGATGCGCTCGATCGCCGCCTCGTCCTCGCGCGAGGCCTCGATGCCGTCGCCCCAGACGAGCTTTATCCCGCCGTACTCGGGCGGGTTGTGCGAGGCCGTCGCCATTATCCCCGCGGCGTAGCCGAGCTCCCTCACGGCGAGCTGCAGGCACGGCGTCGGCACGAGGCCCGCGTCGGCGCAGTCGATCCCGGCGTACGCGAGTGACGAGCGGACCATCGACGATATCGGGGCGCTCGTGTCGCGCCCGTCGCGGCCCACTAGGACCGGCCCGCGGCCGACGTGGGCGGCGATCGCCATGACGATGTCGTGGATGCCCCCGAGCGTGAGGTCCCCCCCGAGTATCCCGCGCACGCCGTTGGTCCCAAAGAGGCCCACGGGCGCGGGGGCCCAATATAGATAAATTTGTGTCTTGCCGCGGCCCGCGCGCGGGAGTCGCCAAGCCCGGTCAACGGCGCAGGGTTTAGGTCCCTGTCTCTTAGGGGTTCGTGGGTTCGAATCCCACCTTCCGCACCAACCTTCCCGCGCGCCTCCTCGCCGCCGAGCGGACCGCCAGGGCCGCGCCGGCCGGTGCGGCGACGTATATCCCCGCGTTGAGCGCAATGACGGCGATGCCCAGCGCGAGCGTGCCGGCCTCCGAGCCGCCGGACAGCGACATTATCGAGAGCGTGGCGAGCATTGGCGTGATGAGGGCCCTGATCGCCGCGCGCAGCTCGGGGCTCTGGCGCTCCCAGTCCGCGACGGTCGGCGAGAACGAGTAGTATACGCCGTTGAACGCGGCCATGAACGACGAGCCCGAGGCCGTCGTGAGCAGGCTAGAGTCGCGTATCTCGCGCAGGGCCTGGACCTGCGGGGCGAGCTCCGTGCCGTACGCCGCCGTAGCGATGAGGCACCCGCCCACGCTCGGCTGGGGGACGGGCGTCGACTTTATGGGCGTGCACGCGCCGTCGACCATCTCCGTGCCCGGCGCGCACGGCTGGACCTTTGGCCTGACATAGCCGGCGGCCTGCTCTATGGTGAGCTCGGGAAATGCGGCGTCAAACCACTCGGCGTACGGAGGATCCGTGTCATAGCGGTGGACGTACGTGAACGGGTCATCCCCGTCAGTCATGTAGGGGACAAAGTCAGGGTGCGGGTCTGGATCCGGCTCTGGCTCGGGAGCCGCGGGCGGCGCGGTGGGCGGGGCTGGTGCGGTGGATGTGGCCGGCGCCGTTCCCAGTCCCGCAGCCTGCTGTATCGTGAGGCCCTCAAAGTTGGCGTCAAACCATGTTTTGTACCCCGGATCGCTGTTGTAGCGGTCTACGTACACCTGCGGGTCGTCGCCTTGCTTCATGTAGGGAACAAAGCTTGGATCGGGATCCGGATCTGGTTCGGGCATTGGCGTTGGAAGAGTCGGCGAAACGGGCGTGTCCGCCGACGGTGCCGTGGAAGCCAGCCCGACGGCCTGCTGTATGGTCAGGTCAGGAAAGCCCGCGTCAAACCACGCCTTGTACGCGGGGTCGCTGCTGTAGCGGTCTACATAGACCTGCGGGTCGTCGCCCTGCGTCATCGAGGAGACAAAGCGCGGATCCGGGCCCGTGGGAGCCTCTCGGGCAGGAGGCGGGGGCGGGGTAGCCAGGCTCACGCCGAGGGCCTCGCGTATGTCAAGGCCCTCAAACTGCCCGTCATACCATGTGCGGTACCCCTCGTCGTTCTCGTACCTCTCGATGAGCGACTGTGGCGTGGCCCCCTGGACGGTAGAGAGGAAGCTCGTGCGCTTTGCCTCCATCGGGTCTGGGGCCGGCTCTTGCGGCGCGGGCGCGGGGTCGGGCCTTGGCGCCGGCGGATCCGGATCCGGCGTCGTCTCCGGCGGGTCTGGCTCGGCCTCTGCCTGCGGCGTGACGGAGATCATCACCACGGCCCCGGCAGTCTGCGTCCCGTCGGTGGCCATGATCCTGACCTGGAACGACTCTCCCTGCGCGTTGCGCAGCGACGCCGGCGTCCACTCAAATACCCCAGCGTTGCTTATAGTTGCGCCCGGAGGAATAGCGCCGCCCAAGCTCCACGTCAGGTCCGTGTACGACGACTCGGTGGGCGTTGCCGTGAACGTGAGCGTAGAGCCCACCTCCACGGACTTTGCCGGGATTGACGCTATGGACAGCGGGGTCGAAAAGTAGCGCGTCACGCGGTTGTTCTCGGACTCGAGCTCCAGCGTCACGGCGTTGCTTGCCCCCTGCGGGTTTGTGAACGCCTTTATCGTGTAGACGCCGGCACGGTTGAACGCTTCTTTGACTTTAGACTGTGGAATTAATACCGTAAACGTGTTATCATCGTTAATTAGGCCACTATGAATCACAGTCTTTCCAGTAGGAGACACGAACTGGATCACAACTAACTCGCGGTTTGCAGCTCCTTGCGTAGTTCCGCTGAACGTTGTCTGCTCGTTGTGGGCGAACTCCGCGTCTGGCACTATGGTCAGCACGCGCGAGTTGTCCGATGACGCGCCTGGCGAGGCGCCGGGTGCCGGCGTCGTGCCGCCTCCCCCCGAGGGCGCCGGCGTTGCCGAGGGCGGCGGAGCCGGCGCGGGGGCCACGGCTATCACGACGTTCTTTGTTGCCGTTGGGGCGTTGGAGGCTGAGCCCGACTCTACCCTCACCGTGATTGTGTGCTCCCTGGGATTTGCCGTGGTTCCCGCGTCGGCGGCCCGCGGCGTCCACGTGAACACGCCCGTGTTGTCTATTGTTGCGCCTGACGGCTTTGCGGTGAGCGAATAGTCCAGGTTTTGGAAAGAGGGGTCGGTCACGGGAATCACAAATGCCACGCGCGAGCCCGCAACAGTCTCCTGCCGCGGTACGTCGGCCAGGGCAAAGCGGGGACCGCCAAACGTGACCGAATTACCAGCGCGCGTAATGTAAGAGACAAGCGCATCTGTTGCCGCCTGCTGATCCATGTATGTCTTTATTGTGTATTCGCCATCCACAGTAAAAGTCGAGGCCACGTTTATGGCAGGCATTGTAAACGAGGTGCCGCTCAAGGGCGCATGCTCTACTTCTCTGATCGAGGATGGCACGCTGGCTGAGGATGGTGAATGAATCTCCAACCTTACCTGTTGGGTTCCAAAGCTTCCCATGACAGTTCCGGTAAATGTGATCGATTCGTTAAGCCTGTACATTGTCTTGCTCCCTGTAGTCACCGTCTTGACGCCGTCCCCGGAGGACGTCTGGCGGGCCCTGACGGTTATCTCGACGGCCTCCTCGGCGGTCTGACCCAGGCCCGAGGCCACTATGGTAACCCTGTACGGCCTGGTCTGGACCTCTGACGGTATCGGCGTCCATGTAAATACCCCCGCCGGCGTTATGCGCATGCCGTCCGGAACGGGGCTCTTTAGCGAGAACGTAACGCCCGAGCCTGATCCCTCGACGCGCGCGGTGAACGACAGCTCTGATAGCGCGTTTGCCGTCTGACGCGATATGGACCTAATGTCGAGCTCGCCGCCGAGGACAGACACCGTCCCGCCGGCCTTGCTCACGAGGAGCATCTTGGCGTTGGCCTCGCTCTGCGAGCCCCCGTGCGCCCTTATCTTGTACGTGCCGTCGGCGGGGAACGCGTCGTCGACGAGGATTGCAGGGTACTCGAACGTCCTGTCGTCTTTGATCCTCGTCGTGCCACAGTACGTGACTACGACACAGTCGTCGACCCTGCCGGCCGGCGTCTCAAACCTGAGCTGCAGGGGCTCCCTGGGCTGCGTGCCGGTCCCGCTGAGCAGCATGGCCTCGCCGGCCGCA
>RHFA01000168.1 GCA_003724275.1 Thaumarchaeota archaeon S13 | reverse complement strand
GCAGGCAGCACGTTCGAGCACACGTTTGAGGAGGTGGGCGAGTACCCCTACTTCTGCCAAGTGCACCCGTGGATGTCCGGCATGGTTCTAGTGACCGAAGACAGCAGCCCGCACCCCGAGACAGGGCCGGCCATGACGGATCCGACGGAGCCCGGAATGGAGCCCGGAATGGAGCCCGGAATGGAGCCCGGAATGGAGCCCGGAATGGAGCCCGGAATGGAGCCCGGAATGGAGCCCGGAATGGAGCCCGGAATGACGGGCACCGTGATGGACCCCATCGTCATGGACAACATGATGATGGAGGGCAGGATGATGGCGATTCCCGGCGGCGAGGTGATGGTCGGCGTGTCCGCAATGGGCGAGCCGGCAGCAGGCGCGCCGCTGGAGCTCGCGCTCTCCTTCACGGATGACGAGGGGCACCTTACCGAGCACGTCAACTTTGACGTGTTTGTGAGGCAGGGCAACACGGTCGTCTACCAGGAGAATGGCATCCACGCGCACCAGGCGGACGGGCCGGCAATGGTCACGACGAGGGCGCTGGCTACAGGCGACCCGGTAGACGTCGAGGTGACGTTCCAGGGGTTTGGCCTTCCAGGCACGCCCATGGAGTCGCGCACCGGCCCGACCGGCGAGATGGTCGAGTTTGAGCAGGTTCCAGAGTTTGGCACGGTGGCCGTGATGGTCCTCGTCGCGGCAATCGTCAGCATTGTCGCGGTGACGTCGCGGTCTGGCATCCTCCAAAGGGTCTAGAAAAACCACACAACTTATCTTCTTTTTAGCAGCGCAATGGTGGCGAGTGCGATCCCCGCCACGCCAAAGGCCACGCCAAACACGGCAATGTCGTACGCCACGGGGTCTGCGGCCGGCGCGCCGCCGGAGGGCATCCCGCGCTGCATTGCAGAGACGGCCGCGCGCAGCGCCGCGACGTCATCGCCGCCAGAGGCGCCCCTGGGCGGAAAGTCCAGGGCTGCGGTCCGCTCGACGTCCTCTATGCGGATCTCCTCGTCGACTGCCGTGCCGGAGATCTCGCCAGAGACATGGACATGGTACGAGCCGGGGCGCGTCGGTATTATCTTTGTGTAATAGTGGCCGGGCCGCGCGTCGTTGAGGACCTCGGCCTCGCGCTCGACGCCGCCAAAGGCGAGCGTCGCGTCCAGGCCGGCAAACGAGCCGGCCACGCCGCGCCGGACGCCCTCGCCGCCGGCGGCCTCTGTTATCGAATAGACGACAGTGTTGCGCATCCCCTCGATCGGCGGCTCTGTTCCCCAGCCGACCTCGATCTCATAGGGGCCGACCTCGACTGTCGTGTGGGCCCACGCCTGCCCCAGGCCGGAGAGGGCCGCCAGGGCGGCAATGGCCGCCACGCACGCCGCGCGCATTCTGGCGCGCCGGCCGCGGCGAGGGCGTTTAAAGCCTTCACCCGGATCCCGCGCTCGGTTTATTTGTGCGCCGCGCGAGGGCGCGCGCGTGACACGCCTGCGCAGGCTCGCAATCCTCGCCGTGGCCCTCGCCGCGGCCGGCGCGGCGGGCACGGCCATGGTCCAGCAGGGCGCCGGCGAGCCCTCGCGCGCAGAGTGGCTCCTAGAGCAGGGCAGGCCCGGCGAGATGGCCGCGAGCCTCGAGGGGCCAGACACGGCGTACGTCATTGTGGGCCTCGAGGCCCCCAGGGCCACCGCGCGCGTCAGCGTCACGGCGCCCGGCGGGGAGGAGGCGTACTCTGGGACGCTCTCGACAAGAATGTCCGTGGACTATTTCATGGTGGAGGGGCCCGGGGTCCACGAGGTCAGAGTCGAGCTCGTCTCGCCGTCGCCCTCGGCGGCGACCGTCGAGGTGGGCCAGACGCTGTCGGCCGGGACAATGTGGCCCGCAATCATCCTCGTCGCCGGCGTCGCCCTGGGGGCCGTGTGCGCAGTCGCCGCCATCGTGCGCTACATCACCGCACAGCCGGACGAAAAGACCTTGTAGACGGCAAGGCAGGGCATCGTCGCGTTGGCGACAAGGAACAGGTTGAACGCGAGCCACAGGGCCGACGCGACTAGGACCATCGCCGAGACGGGCGCGAGGAGGCGCGCGCGCGGGCCGGCGTGGCGCAGCAGCAGCGCGCCGCCTAGCGCGCTTGCGAGGAGGCCGGCCTCGAGCGGCTGGTGCGACCACGAGACGAGGCCGTCGATGCCGTACATCTCGTGCGAGACATAGTCGGCGTGGCCCGCGACGACCTGCAGGATTGCGCCGGCGATGACGAGGGCCAGCGCGCGCCTCTGCGCCGGCACGAGCGACTCGCGGCGCCAGACGAGGAGGGCGTACGCGATGGCCGCCGAGCAGGCCACGGCGGCGACGCCGGCATAGACGGCGACGTGCTGTATGGACCAAAAGTGCTCGGGCTCGCGCAGTATGTGCGATATGGCGTCCCAGACGCCGCTTATGACCGTCTGTGACGTGCCCAGCGTGGCAAGGAGGGCCGCCGCCCCAAAGAGCGACGTCGCGCTCGCGCGCGAGACGAGGGCCCTGTGTATCGCGCCGATCATCTGGCGCGCGGCCCCGGATATGCGGTATAAAGGCGCAGCGGCGGGCCCCGCCGCAGGGAGGGGCCGTTTCAGGGGACGCGGCGCCGCAGGGGGGCAAGACAGACTATTATCATGGCGCCCTTTCGGGCGCCGCGTGCCGGCCGCGAAAAAGTTCAGGAACACGTTCGCCCCCGGCATCGGCGTCGGCGCTCTTGGCGTGGACGAGGTCATAGCCGGCCTCCGCTATGGGGCCATAAGGGATTCCAGCCTCCCGGGCGAGGTCCACGGCGCCGTTGCCGCCGAGCTTGCGCGGATCAAGCGGGAGACGATCTCGCCAGACCGCGCGCTGATCCTCCTGCTTGGCGCAATGGGCGAGGTGAGGGGAAGGGCCCGGCTGCAAAAGTACGCATTTCTGGCAGACATGGGCCTATACTCTAAAAAGACAAGGGACCTGTTCACCATGTACGGATGGAAGCCGGCCAGGTTCGGCCCGCACAGCAGGATTCTTGGGCGATACGTGCGCAAGGCCGTGGACGGGGGGCTAGTGGAGGCATTTCCAACACATGACCCAAACGGGAAAAAATCAACAGGCTATAGGCTGACGGGCAAGGGCAGGGAAAGGCTTCAAGGGCTCGAGGGGGCGTTTGGAAAGGATGTCACGCTCATAAGGGGAATCCTCGCAAGGTTTCAAAACGACAGCACGGAGGATCCCCTTGCCGCCCACGTCCATGGCGCATACCCAGAGTATGTGGCAAGGGGCACAGTGCCAGGGCGTCCCGAAAACTCCCACTGACGGGCCGTGGGCGCGCGCTGTGCCGAGATGCCCACGGCGTCCATTACTCCAGGAACCCTATCCCGTTCTTCCAGTATAGCGACACGTTAAAGTTTCGTAGAATGTCGCGTCCTAGAACAGCACCGACGCTCTGGTCGCCAGCGGCAAGGCGCGCGTCAATTGCGTAGACCTTGCCGCTCCCTGACCCTGTGCCCAGTGTGATCGTGCCGTGGTATGATCTCGTCTCAATCCCGGCGTGGCTCTGTCCGTGGACACACAAAAATCTTTGCGCTTCTCCTGTTGGCTCTAGCTTGGCTAGCTTGAGCGTCTCCATGGTCACATATGTGACGGATGCCCCAGAGTCGACAATGCCCACGATATCCACCAACCTCCTTCCCACAATTTTACAGCTTGCCAAATACGCCCCGTCTCGCAGCTGGAGGTGAATTTTCATGGTCAGTACCCGCTGCATGGGTCATATATGCGCAAAAAGAACGGCCTGCCGGGGTGGGCTGCCTGAGCCTTTGAGATGGCCTCGTCGTCGTCCTTGCCCACAAACACGTCGCCGCCGCACACGGCTATGAACTCGTATGGGTGCCTTGCGAGCAGCTCGTCGGCACTGTCCATAAAGATCTTCTTTTGCCTTGCAAGGTCCTCCTCAAAGGCGGCGTCGCCCCTGAGCACACTGTCCCCTGCCCCGTCATGGTTCCCTGGCGCATCCCGGATCGCGCGGCTTGCGCGCAAAAAGAACGGCATTCCGGGGTGGGCTGCCTCCACCCTAGACACGGCATCGTCATCGTCGTCGCCCACAAACACCTCTTCCTCGCACACCGCAATGGACTTGCCTGGGTGCTTGGCGAGCAGCTCGCCCTCGCGCTCCTTGAAGACCCTCCACTGTCTGTCAAGGTACTCGGCGTGGCCAGCGTCGGCATCTTTTGCACCCTGTAATTCTTGAGCCGTCACGGCAGAGCCTAGCATAGGCACATATTTAACTTAAGCTTTCGCCCGCTAGCCGGGAGGGAATATCCTCGTGGCGGTCATGGGGAAGGATCGCAGGAACCGCACAGACGCCCTATCCGCCACAGTTGTTCTGTAACAGCTCAGCCTCAATGCGGTCAAACTCCTCAAGCGGGGTGTTTGGGTTTAGCACCTGCGCAAGCAGGCGATCGCACGCTTCGTAATTGGTTGTGGCCACGCGGGGGCCGCGCGGCGCTCCAGTTCTACATGGACATGGCCGACAGGCGGTATCCGCTGCTCCACACGGGCGCGCCGGCCGCGGCGGCCAACGCCGCAGTGGAGGCGC
>RHFA01000132.1 GCA_003724275.1 Thaumarchaeota archaeon S13 | reverse complement strand
CGCGGGGGCGCGCGCGTGTCCTACATGTATATGCCAGGCGCGACGGCCGTGGGCCTCGGCTTTGACGGCGGCGTCGCCTTTGCGAGCGAAAAGCGCATAGCCTATGGCAACCTCCTCGTCTCAAAGTCGACCAAAAAGGTCTTCCAGATCACGCCCAGGGTCGGCGCGACGTGCGCGGGCCTCGTGGCCGACATGCAGATACTCTCCCTCCAGATAGCGGCCCTGGCCAGGATTCGGGCCATGGAGATCCAGCGCGACGTGCCCCCAAACACGGTCGCAAAGATGATGTCAAACATGATGTACGAGCGGAGGTTCTTTCCGCTCCTCACGCAGGTCATAGTCGGCGGCGTCGTCGGCGAGCCCTCGATATACACGCTAGACCCCCTCGGCTCGGTCCTGCCAGACCGCTATGCGGCAGTCGGGACCGGCGCCGAGATGGCCCTCGGCGTGCTCGACCCGCAGTACCGCGACGGCATGTCCGAGGACGAGGCCGTGGCGCTGGCCAAAAAGGCAATCCGCGCGGCCTCGATGCGCGACACGGCAAGCGGCGACGGCATCGACGTCATGGTCGTGGACGCCGCCGGCGTGCGCGAGTCGACTGAGGGCCCCTAGATCGCCTTTGCGGCGTCCCAGTGCCTGTCAGAGACATAGTGCATGTTCCTGACGACCTCGCCGCGCTCCATCCCGTCGATCTCGGAGCTTGCGACGCTGGCCCGCCCGACTGCCAAAAACTTGCCGTGCGTGGCCTCTGCAATGCAGACAATGTCGCCGGCGGCAAACTCGCCGTGGCCCGTGATGCCGGGGCGCATGAGGTTTGCCCCGTTGCACATAAACCTCACCGCGCCGGCGTCCACGGTTACGCGGGGAAACGTGCCGAGCGTCTCGTCCTGCCCCAAAAACGGCAGCAGCGCGCCGCCGGCCTCGAGCACGCGAACGCCGCCAATGTCGTACAGCAGCGCGCCCTCTAGGCGGTAGACGCGGGCGTTGCGCGCGGCAGGGGCCCTGTCGCCGCCCCACTGCCCGGCGACCCTGGCGACCAGCGCGGCCGTGTCGCTCTTTGATATTGTGTCAACCCTCATCTTGACGCCATGTCCCTCCTGATGTCAAGCAGGTCGCGCACTATGGAGCTCGCCGTCTCTGTCCCGCCGGCGCCCCTGCCGATGACCGTCTGCGTCCCCGAGTGCTCGGAGACAAACGATATGCCGTTCAGCGTGCCGTTGACGCAGAGCGGGTCGTCCGTGCGGACGTCGCTCGGGCCCACGCTCAGGCCGCCGTCGCACTCGGCTATGAGCTTGATGGCGCTTCCGGCGCCGGCGGCGCGCCGCACGTCATCTGCCCCAACGCCGCGGATGCCGGTCCGCTCGACGTCAGGCAGCGTGACCTTCATGCCCATCACCCAGTTTGCGAGTATGACAAGCTTTGCGGCCGCGTCAATGCCGTCGAGGTCGAGGGACTCGTCGGCCTCGACATACCCGCGCGACCTCGCGTCGGCGAGCGCGCCCTCGGGCGACATGCCGCCGGCCATCGCCGAGAGGATATAGTTTGTCGTGCCGTTTAGTATGCCCCTAAAGGAGACGATGCGCTCGCCGCGAAGGCTGTTCTTTGCATAGTCGAGTATGGGCGTGCCGCCGCCGACGGTCCCGCTGAACCTGAGCGAGACGCCATTGTGCGCGGCGAGCTCCATTAGCGACGGGAACGCCAGCGCGAGGGGCCCCTTGTTTGCCGATATGACGTGCATGCCGCGGGCCATCGCAGCCGTGATGTGCGACATGCCCGGCTCGGCGTCGGCATAGTTGCTGCTAGTCGTCTCGACGAGCACGTCGGCGTCGGCGTCGGCGACGAGCTCAGAGCCGGCCATGCCTGCCCTTCCGCCGCACGAGGCGACAGAGCCGCCGCGCGCCTTTGCGGCCACGAGGCTGCCGGCGCGCAGGCCAGAGGCGTCATGGACGGCCCCGCCGCTGTCGGCGACGCCGACAATGCGCGGCTTTAGGCCAAACCTAGCGTGGAGGTCGTCGGCCCTGGACTCGAATAGCCTGGCCAGGCCCTGCCCCACGGCCCCAAACCCGCACAGTATCACGCGCACTGTGGCATGCGCGCCGCGCAAGCCGTTAATTAAGATTGGCTCGGCGGCGCGCGCCCCGCCGCGCCCGCGGCCCTCAGCAGCCTCAGCGACGCCGAGTTTATGCAGTAGCGCAGGCCCGTCGGGGCCGGCCCGTCGTCAAAGACGTGGCCGAGGTGCGCGCCGCACCCGCCGCACGAGACCTCGGTCCGGAGCATGCCGTGGCTTGCGTCCTCGGAGCTCGCCACGCGCGCCTCGGACACGGGCCGGAAAAAGCTGGGCCAGCCGGTTCCAGAGTCAAACTTTGCGCCGGACTCAAAGAGGGCCTCGCCGCAGCACGCGCACGCGTACGTCCCGGCGTCCTTGCAGTCGTGGTACTCGCCGGAGAAGGGAGGCTCAGTCTGCCCGCCAAAGCAGACGGCGTACGCCTCCGCGCCCAGCGCGCGCTTTTTCACCTCAATCTCGGCTGCGTCCACGCCGCGCCCCGCCGCGCGCGCATATTTAGGGCTTGGCTGCGCGCCGGCGCCTCTGCGCGGCCCTCTTTTCGGAGGCGAGGCGGCCGGATCCTGGCCCGGCCATGTCGGCAAACCTCACGATGCGCGAGAGCACGGGGTGTTTTGCGCGGATCTGCTCTAGCATCGACTGCGCGGCCCTGCGATAGTCGGCGTGGCCCTGCGGCGCGGTCCGCAGCTCTACCAGGTGGCACGCCTCGCGCAGGTTGAGGCGCATGAAATACTGGTAGCGGTACGCCATGTTCACCACATACTGTGCGCGCGCCGCGCTGCGCCGCGCAATCCTGGCGTGCGCGTCCCTCGAGGCCTCCATGCAGGCGGCAAACTCGCCGGCCATGCCAATGTCGTCAAACTCGCCTGGCATGTCGTACCCGAGGGACGTCCCGAGGGCCTTTCTCTGCATCGTCAGCAGGCGGTGGCGGTGGAGGTCGCGGAACATTCCATAGTTGGTCGCCATGTCAAACGAGTACTCGGCGAGCTCAAACGCCCTCGGGGGCCGATGGCGCCGGTTCTTTCGCAGCGCCGCGACGGAGTCTATTGCGCGCGCCCTGGCGCGCGGCCCCATGCGCGAGGCGGCCCGCATGAGTTCCCCATGCGGCAGCGCGCTTTGCTCATAGGCCAGGCCGGCGATCACGCGCGAGAGCGCGCGCGACTCTGGCTCGCACCCCGCAAGGCGCACGCCCGCGCGCGCACTCCCGCGCGATCCCCCAACGTGAGGCGCGTGGCGCGCAAGGGCCGCGAGGTACCCCTGGTGCGCGATTCCATGCCTGCCAGACGAGCGCCTGACAAACGCCCCCATCGTGGGCTCTAGCTCGCCCCTTATCGCCTCGCCGATCCCGCGCTCCTCGCGCAGGCTAGATGATAGCAGGACGTTTATGAGGTACTCGAAGGCCCTGCCGTTTCCTGCAATGCCGACGTTGGTAAGCGCTGATGCGGGAAGCAGGCCGCGCAGCATGTCAAGCGCGTTTGCCTTGGTCGAGGAGCGCCACGCCGCCTCTGCTGAGCGAATGTCAGAGGCAGACGACAGTTTGGCAAAAGGCGCCTCACGCCCCCTCTCTGTGTCCATGAACGCAAACGACTCGACGGGCATGCGCTCGCGCACCAGGGAAAGCATTGGCTCCAGCGCACGCGAGTACAAGTCAAAGGCCATGTTGCACGCGTTCACGTACGCGTCGGCATGCGAGGATCCCATAATGTCGGGCTCGCGATAAAACATGTGCTCGCCGTCAACCTTCTTGTCCCATGCGACATATCGCGATGACTTTTCGAGGTACGAGAGTCCAATGCGCCGGTCCTCTACCCTCTTGACTGCTATGTTTGAGATTCCCTCGACGGCGACTTGCGCAAAGCCTAGCTCGGCTATCGAGTCGTCGCCATACTCGCCGAGAACCCTAGCGTAAAACTCGTCCCCGCGCGAGGCGTTGGGGGCAAACTCGTCAAGAAAGACGCGCCTCATGCCCTTTTCCGTGCGGCTGTACCTGGACATCAGCGCGCCGCGATCCACCTGGCGGGGCGTCGTTATCTCAAAGACGGGCCCGTCGGCGCTGCTAAAGTGACCCTCCAGCTTGCGCCGCTCTGCGCGCGTGAGGCCGGGACTTGCGCGCCGCGGCGCGCTAGCCATCGCCGTTCCGGTTTCCGATCTGGATCAGGTCCGGTTCCGCCTGTGCGCTGGTGCCCCTGGCCTGCCACCTCTGCAGGACGGCCTTGAGGGCCTCGGCATCCTCCTCGCTCTCGGTGTACATGAGGGCGGTTACCCACCTCCCGTTGCCGGCCCTGCCGCCTACGGAGTTCATCCAAAACCTCCCCGGAAGCGTCGACATGGCGCGCCCGTCGGCGTCCCTGGACATGTCCGTCCACCTCTTTGCCACGAACTGCATGACCTGCGCCAGGCCCTCCTTGGTAAGCACGGCGCCGCCGCGCCGGCCATGTGATTTTAAAATTGCTCGCCTTGCCGGTGGCCCAAAACCATGACTATAACTTAAATATGACGAACCCATAATGAACCCCGAGCGCGGCCGGCGCG
>RHFA01000097.1 GCA_003724275.1 Thaumarchaeota archaeon S13 | reverse complement strand
GATCCCAAACACGGCGCCTTGCTGATCTAGTGGCGCGCCTCTGCCCGTCCGAGTACCATTCCCTACAGCCAGTGCGGCGCGCGCAAAAACTCGCCGGGCTCGCCGCCGCGCATGACGCGCAGCAGCGCGTCGGCCTGCGGGACCGAGAGGACTGGCCTTCGGAACGGGTTGTCCGTCGATATCCTCGGGCACGCCACCTGGACGAACGCGTCAATCCCCGTGAGCGACTCTAGGCGGTCTGCCGTTATGCTCGACATTGCAAGCAGCTGGACCTCCCTGCCCTCGGCCTCTAGCTCGCGGCGCAGGCGCAGCGCCGTCACGCGCGAGAGCTGGCCCTCCTTTAGGCCCACGATGAGCCCAAACGTGCGCGCGTCAGCGGCGGCGTATATTGCCGCCGCCGCGCGCCTCTGCATCTTTTGCGCAAGGCCCGTCACGTCGCGAACCTCGCCAAAGTAGGGATCCAGCGCGTACGTCGGCAGGCCAGTCGAGAGTGCCACGCCGGCGGCGTGGAACGAGCTCTGGCCCATAAACACGTTGGCCTCGGCCCCGTCGGCGGCAGCCTTGGCCGCGGGATAAAACTCGCACCCAAAGACCTGCGCGTCGTTCAGCTGCCCGCCGCCGGCTCCGACGACCACGCGCACGCCACCGGCCTCTAGCGCATCGCGGACGGCCCCGACCTGCGGGAGGTGCTGGCTGTCAGTCAGCAGCGAGACGGTCCGGCCCGACAGCATTTTTGCGCACTCGGCGGCGACGCGCCCAAACCCGATATCGTCAAAGGCGTCGACCATCACGACATAGCCGCCGCCGAGCTCGCGCATGCCTATCGTGTGGCCAATGTTAAACAGGACGCCGGCCCCCAGGGCCTCGGCTCCGGCCTGGTTTGTGTCGCACGACCCCCACGTCGTGTCGGCGAGCACGTACGCGGGTATGCCAAACTCGCGCGTCACCCCGGACGCGGCGGCCTGGACCTGCGGCAGCATGCCGTCCGGGCCGTTGAGCGCGACGGATGCGGGCCCCCTCTGCCGTATGACGTCGTGAATGCGGGCCTCGTCTATCCTGATCATCGCGCGCGCCTAGGCGTGGGGCCGCCTGCGCGCCGCGCGCCCCGCCCGCCGCGGGGCCGCCGCCCGCTCTGCGCCCCGCCGCAGGGCAATCTCGTTAATCCCGTCTATCACGGCCTGCACGCTCGTCACGACAATGTCCTCGCCGACCGAGCGCGCGCGAGCGGCGTTGCCGCGCGCGTCCTCGACCTTGACGGTCACCTCGCAGAGCGCGTCCGAGCCGCCAGACACTGCGTTTATCGCATAGTCGGCTATGCGCGTCTCGTATATCCCGCCGACGATCTCCTGTATCGCCGCGAGCGAGGCGTCAACGGGACCCACGCCGGAGGCCGTCGCGCCGTGGTCGGCGTCCCCTATGGCGAGCTTGACGTACGCGTGCGGCGTCTGGCCCGCGCTCGTCGAGACGTCGAGCTCGCGAAGGCGGACCATCCTTCGCGGCGGCTCGCGGCCCATGGCCTCGGCGGCCATCGTGACGACCTGCATGTCCGAGACGTTGGCCCCAGAGTCGCCGAGGCCCTTGACCCTCTCCAGGATCGCGGCGAGCTCGGAGGCTGACGGGGACAGGCCGTACTCTGAGAGGGTCCTCTCGACGCCGTGCGTGCCGGCGTGCTTGCCGGCGGCAAACCACCTCTTGCGCCCGACGAGGCGCGGGTCGAGGGACTCGTAGGTGAGCGGGTTTTTGACGATGCCGTGCGTGTGTATGCCCGACTCGTGGCCAAAGGCGTTCTCGCCGACGATCGCCTTGTTGTGCTGGACCTGGACCCTGGCCATGCGCGAGACGAGGCGCGAGACGTCGTATATGCGCCTCGTCCTGACGCGCGTGACGCCCCTGGGCCTCGAGCGCGGGTGGCCGCCGGCGCCAGTCGCCTCGGGGTCGAGGAACTCGAGGGCCGTGACGACCTCCTCGAGCGAGGCGTTGCCGGCGCGCTCGCCGATCCCGTTTACAGTGACGTGGGCCGAGGCCGCGCCTGCGGCGATTCCGGCGAGCGTGTTTGCCGTCGCGAGGCCAAAGTCGTTGTGGCAGTGGACGCTCACGGGCACGCCGGCGGCCTCGGAGACCTCGCGCACGAGGCCTGCCATGTGCTCTGGCGTCGAGTACCCTGTCGTGTCCGGTATGTTTACCCTGTCGGCCCCCGCGCCGGCGGCCGCCGAGTAGACGCGGCGCAGGTAGGCGCGGTCCGAGCGCGTGGCGTCCTCGGCGGAGAACTCGACGTCGAGGCCGCGCGACTTTGCGTACTCTACGGCGTCGATCGCCGCGCCGAGTATGGCCTCCTCGGACATTCCGAGCTTGTCCCTGGCGTGTATCGCCGACGTCGCGATGAACGTGTGGACGCACGAGAGGCCCGCGTCGACTATGGCGTCGACGTCCCTGCGCGTGGACCGCGCGAGGCCATAGACGTCGGCCCTGAGGCCCGCGGCGGCTATGGCCGAGACGGCCTCGTGCTCGCCGGCCGAGACGACCGGAAAGCCGGCCTCTATGGCGTCGACGCCGAGCGAGTCGAGCGCGGCGGCTATCTCGGCCTTTTGGGCCGGCGAAAAGGCCACGCGCGGCGTCTGCTCGCCGTCGCGCAGCGTCGTGTCGAATATCCTGACCCCCCGAGCCATCGGCCCGCGCGCGCAGCCCGCCTATATAGGTCTTTTATGGGCGCGGCGCCGCGCCGCGGCGGCACGCAATAGATAAATCCCAAGCGCCGCGCGCGCCGCGCCGTTGGCCGGCAGGGCAGTCCTCGCGTTCTCTGGGGGCCTTGACACGTCAGTCGCGGTCCGCTACCTGCAGGAGGAGCTCGGAATGGAGGTCGTCACCGTGACCGTAGACGTCGGGCAGGGCGGCAGCGCCGCGCAGACGGCGCGCCGCGCTCGCGCGCTCGGCGTGAAGGGCCACCACACGATCGACGCGCGCGACGAGTTTGTTCGCGACTATGTGCTCATGGCCATAAAGGCCAACGCGCTATACGAGTCAAAGTACAGCCTCGCCACGGCCCTCGCGCGGCCCCTCATCGCCAAAAAGGTGGTAGAGGTGGCCCGAAAGGAGCGCGCGACTGCCCTCGCGCACGGGTGCTCGGGCAAGGGCAACGACCAGGTCCGCTTTGACGTGACGATGCGGGCACTCTCTGGCCTCCCCATAGTCGCGCCCATACGCGACATGGACCTCGACAGGCCCACAGAGCTCGACTATGCCAGGCGCCACGGCGTGCATGTGGAGAGCGTCGCAAAAAAGTACAGCGTCGACCAGAACCTCTGGGGCCGCGCAGTCGAGGGCGGCCCGCTCGAGGACGCCGCCGCCGAGCCGCCCGCAGACGCCTTTGAGTGGGTCAGCGCGAGGCCGCCGGCGCGCCCGACCCATGTCGTGATTGGCTTTGAGCGCGGCGCGCCCGTCTCGCTCGGCGGGAGGCGGATGGCCCCGAGGGCCATCATCGAGCGCCTCAACCGAGTCGCCGGCGCCGCCGGCGTCGGGATTGTCGACCACGTCGAGGACAGGGTCGTCGGGCTCAAGTCCAGGGAGGTGTACGAGGCGCCGGCGGCCACGTGCCTCATCGAGGCCCACGCCGACCTTGAAAAGGCGGTCCACACGCGCCTCGAGACTCGCTTCAAGGGGACCGTCGACGCCGAGTGGGCGTGGCTGGCCTACTCTGGCCTCTGGGAGGACCCCCTCCGCGCGAGCCTAGAGGCGTACATTGAGCGCTCGCAGCGGCCCGTCAGCGGGACCGTGCGCCTCAGGCTCCAGGGCGGCTCGGTGAGGGCCGTCGGGAGGTCGTCCCCGCGCTCGCTCTACAGCGCCAGGGCAGCGACGTACGGGCGCGGGTCGAGCTTTGAGCAGTCGCGCGCGAGGGGCTTTGTAGAGCTCTGGGGCCTCCAGTCCACAGAAGCGGTTAAATTGGATGGATCCGGCGCGGCGCGCCGTGAAGTGCCCCGAGTGCGACGCGGCCCTGGACGTCCCCGGTGACGCCATGGCCGGCGAGCTCGTCACGTGCCCCGACTGTGGGGCCGACTATGAGGTCTCAAAGGCCGGCCCCGAGCCGGAGCTAAAGAGGGCCGAAAAGGTCGGCGAAGACTGGGGCGAGTGATGGTCAGGATAAGCATAGCCTACGACCGCCTGCGCGTGGAGGAAAAGATGCTCGCGGCCAGCGCCGCAGAGCTTGGCCACGAGGCGTCCATGCTCGACGCAAAGTCCATGGAGGCCGGAACCGAGGGGACCGCGGCCTCGATGGGCCTGGGCGACGCGGTTCTCGTGCGGTGCGTGAGCCACCACAGGGGCGCATGCGTCGCCGCGCTAGCCGAGTTTGCCGGTGTCACTGCGATAAACAGCCTCGAGGTGTCGTCGCGGTGCGGCAACAAGATGTTCATGACGCTGCTGCTGCGGCGGGCCGGCGTGCCCACGCCGCGCACGCACTTTGCGCTCTCGGCCGAGGGAGCCGTCGAGTGCATGGGGCGCGAGGGGTACCCGCTGGTCATAAAGCCGCTCGTGGGGAGCTGGGGCAGGGGCGTGATGAGCGTGGGCGACCGCGACACGCTCGACGCGATAATAGAGTCGAGGTCCGTCACG
>RHFA01000130.1 GCA_003724275.1 Thaumarchaeota archaeon S13 | reverse complement strand
GCGGCGCGGGTCGTTCTCGACCATGGTCAGGGCCCGCGCGACTGCGCCCCTCTTGCGCCTGCGTATCTCCTCCAGCGCGCCCATCGGCGGCGCGGCCAAAACGCGCCGATAAAAAGGGTAGCTGTGCCCCCTAGCGCGGGCCGCTATAGACCGTGCGGCCCGCCGGCTCGCCGGGCCCGTGGACCTCGACCTTTATGCCGACCTCGCCGAGCTCGCCGTGCGAGACGGCAAACGTGACAGGGTGCGCGCGCCACCCGTTGGCCGGCACGCCGCCAAACTCGACATGCTCGACAAAGTGCGATGACGTGTGGTTTCTCTGGAACGTCCGCTCGAGGCCCAGGACCTCGAGCGTGACGCGCTCGGTGGCCATCGAGGCGTCGGTGTACGTGATGGTGACGTTGCCCGTCGCCGGGTCCCACGCCGCGTCGGCGTGGAGCGTCCCCGAATAGTCCGGCGGGCCGGGCTGCGCCAGCGCGTACGCCGCGACGGCGGCGGCGATTGCGGCCGCCGAGGCGGCGGCAACCCTAGTCGAGCGCGCCAAGCTCGCGCCCCATGCGCTCGCGAAGCCGCGCGTTTATCCTGATCGTCTCGGTGGCCTGCCTGACGGTGCGCTCGGTGCCCGGCGAGGGCCGCCGCGCAAAGAAGGACTCTAGGGACGCGGCCGTCTCCATGTCCGAGGCGGCAACTGCCACCGAGGATATCATGCGCGCGAGGAGCGGGTTGCCGGTGCCGGCCCTGCGCGAGACGCGCGGCCAGGCCCTGCGCAGCCACGGCCAGACGAGGGCCGCGCCGGCGGGGTTTGCGGCGACGCGCGAGACGGGCACGTGCATGTTTTGCGTCCTCACCGCCGGCGACTGGGAGAGCTCTAGCGTGCGCGCGAGGAGGCCCGCGTCCGGCGTCGCGCACATGGCCGCGAGGTAGCGGACCTGCTCCTCCTGCGTGCCCGCCGAGTCGTACATTGCCCTCACCCTGCGGTATGCGCGCGCGCCCCCCGCCGCGACTGCGATCGAGCAGACGGGCTCGCGCAGGTCCGCCGGCGGCGCGCCGCGCCCCGAGGCGAGGCGCTCAAAGGCCTCCTGGGCGCCCCTGACCACGGCGCCGGCGCGCAGCGAGACGCCCAGCGCGCCAATGGCCTCGCCGCGCAGGAGCGAGTCGACGTGGGCCTCGCCGCGCGCGGGCCGCCAGCCGAGGCGCGCATGCATGCGCGCGTGGTGCTCGAGGGAGCGCTCGCGCAGGCGCCACTCGTGCGCCTCGCCGAGCGAGAGGCGGTGCAGGAGTCGCAGGGAGCGGCCAATGCCCGAGGAGACCAGGTATCCGGTGCGGCCAGAGCACGCGTCGGCAAACGCGAGATAGTCGCGCACGCCGGCCATGCCGGCGCGGCAGAGGGCCAGGAGGTCGCCCTGGACCATCCACGCGTCGCCGTCGCGCATCTCGCCGGACTCTGCGGCGCGGCGCAGCTCGGCGAGGTCGCCCTCGCCGTAGCGCACGCGCGCAAAGGCCGCGCGCGAGGCGTTCACGACGGCGCCGGCGCGCAGGCGCGGCAGTGGCGCCGACCTGCGCGAGACGACTCGCGGAGGGCCGCGCTCGCCGCTGGCCGCGACAGGCACGTGCCACATCTGCCGCGGGGGCGCGCGGCGCGGCCTCTCTAGCAGAAACCTCTCCTGCGCGATGCGCGCGGCGCGGCCGCTGCGCGAGACCGTGAGCAGGGGGTATCCCGGCTGGCCAATCCATGACCTCACGAGCGGGCCAATGTCGCGGCCCGCGGCGCGCCCTATCTCGCGCCACAGGTCGGCCCCCTCGGCGTTGCCATAGGAGAACCGGCGCAGGTATGCCCGCAGGCCGCGCCGGAACGCCGGCTCGCCGACGAGGCGCTCGACCATCTGCAGTACCGAGCCGCCCTTGTCGTAGGATATCGCGTCAAATATCTCGCGTATCTCCGCGGGGGACTCTACGCGCACGTCTATGGGGTGCGTAGAGCGCAGCGAGTCGAGGCGCAGCGCGTTGGCCACGGTGTCCTCGGCGAACTGGTCCCACATGCGCCACTCGGGGCGGATCTTGTCGACGAACTTTGTTGCCATGAACGTCGCAAACGACTCGTTGAGCCACAGGTCGTTCCACCACTTCATCGTGACAAGGTTGCCAAACCACTGGTGCGCTATCTCGTGCGAGACTACCTCGGCGATGAGCTGTGCGGTCCGCGTCGAGGACGTCCTCTCGTCGTGCAATAGCAGGGCCTCTCGGAACGTGATCGCCCCCCAGTTCTCCATCGCGCCGGCCGCAAAGTCCGGCACGGCGATGAGGTCCAGCTTTGGGAGCGGGTAGCGGATGCCAAAGTATCGCTCGTACTCGGCCAGCAGGCGCCTTGCCAGGGCCAGGGCAAACTTTCCCCGCCTCGCGTTGCCCCTCGTGGCCAGCACGCTAATTTTCACGCCGCGCGACGTCGTCGATATCGACTCTAGGCGGCCCACGCCGAGGTAGAGGAGGTACGTCGGCATGCGCGGCGTGCGCTCAAAGGCGTGCTCGACGCCCCCGCGGGCCGCCCTGCGCGAGGCGACGGGCATGTTTGATACTGCCGCCATCCCGCGAGGCGCGACTATGGTCACGTCAAACGTCGCCTTGGCTGACGGCTCGTCCCAGCAGGGGAACGCGCGCCGCGCGTCGGCGGCCTCAAACTGCGTCGTGGCCATGCGCTCCTCGCGGCCTCTGACCCTGTACGTGCTACAGTAAAATCCGAGCAGCCTGTCGTTTAGCGTGCCCTCAAAGTCGACCTCGACGGTGGCGCGCCCCGAGGTTCCCCGGGGAACCCTCAGCGTGAGCGTCTCGGACCGCGCGTCAAGCGAGTGGCGGACAGTGACCGACTTGCCGCCATGCACGAGGCGGCAGGCCCGCACGTCAAGCTCGGCGGCGTTCATCGTGATTCGCGAGGCGGGCCTGCGTATCTCGACGTCAATCCTAGCGCTGCCCGAAAAGCGGCGCGCCCTGAGGTCTGGCTCAAAGCGGAGCGCATAGTGGATCGGCCGCGTGTCCATTCTGCGCGGGGCGGCTCCCGGCCGCCTTATGTGTATTTACGCGCGCGCGGGCCGGCGCGGGGCCCGGCGGCGCCGCAGGGCGCACCTGGCGGCGGTGCGGCAGGCCGCGTCGCCCCTGTCGCGGCCCCGGGCCGGGCGGGCAGATTCCGCAGCGCGGCGCCGGCGCGGGCGGGCAATCGCGCTTACAAGCGTGACGACGCCTCAAAAACGCCAACATGAATCCTGGATGTACGTACGTTACTTTACTTAAATAAAGCGCGCCCGGGGACGCCGGCGTGAAATGCGTGCGGGCAGGCGGGCGCAATGCCCCAGAGGGTGCATGAAATGGCAGCAATAACCGCTCCAATTTCCGCGTCTGCTGCAGGCAGGCGGCTGCGCGCGGCAGGCGGTAGCAAAAAGACGAGGCAGGAACACATCACCGGCTGGCTGCGGCAAATCGGCATTGGCGAGATAGAGTCCGAGTTCCAGACAGAGGCCGGCCCCGTGGACATCTACCTGGTCAACAGGCGCATCCTGATAGAGGTAAAGGGCAAGGCCAGCCTGAAAAACGGGCCAAAGGCGCCGCGCTCGGGCTCTCGTGCCGACGAGTCCGCGTTTCAGCAGATTTCCAGGCACATAGTGGCCGAACGCAGGCAAGAGCGCCTGGTGCAGGAAGGCGGGGCCAATGCCCAGATGTCCTGGATTGGCATGGTGACGGACGGCGAGCGGTGGTGGGCGTGGGAATGGCCAGAGGGCAGCATTGGCGGCGAGGCCATGCCCCAATGGCAGGGCAGCAAGCTCACAAAAGACAACGTCAAAAGCCTGGAAGGCATAATCTCCAGGGGCAAGGTCGGAAAAGACTGGGTTCCGGCAGACCCGTCAGGGCTTTTCGAGGATAGCCTTGTGGGGCTAAAGGATCTGTTTTTGCGCGTAAAAAACTATCCCGCCACAAACACGCAGCAGAAACTTTGGCTAGAGCAGCTCAGGGGCAGCGGAAACGCCCCCACGTCAGACATAGACGACATGTTTGTCACGCACACCCTCCTCATCCTAATAGCCAGGATAGTCCCGGGCACCATCAACAGGCACCACCATGACGGCAGCCGCGACAGCATCACGGAGGGATTTGTGGGGTGGGTGGTGACAGTGGACAGGTCTCACCTGGAAAAGCTAGAATCCATAATCTGGAGGTATGACTGGGCTAGGCGTTCAGGCGACGTGCTGCGCACGCTCTATGGCCACTTTATCAAGGAGAGGCACCGAAAGGTGTTTGGGGAGTATTACACGCCAGACTGGCTAGCAGAGATGATCTGCCTTGAGATAATCGACGAGGGGTTCATTGCAAGGCAGATTGACGCGTTTAGGGGAGGGGAGGGGGCCAATGACATAAGCTGCGTCCTAGACCCGACATGCGGGTCTGGCACGTTTTTGTACAGCGCGGCGCGCAGGATACTCGAGTCGAGGGCGCTTGAAAAGTCGTGTATGGGCGAGAAGCAAAAAATGCTGTTTGTCTCGTCCATGGTCTATGGCATGGACATACACCCTGTCGCAGTTGAGATGGCCCGCGCCAACATGATCAGGGCGCTGCCCAAAATATCAGAGTCAAGCATAAACATATACCATGGAGATTCGCTGCTGGCCCAGAGGCCAGACGCGACCGTTTTCAGCGAGGGGGGAAAGAACATGGTTCTTTTTTCTCCGGC
>RHFA01000122.1 GCA_003724275.1 Thaumarchaeota archaeon S13 | reverse complement strand
TTCAACACCATCGCCTTGTGGCTGAAGGCGGATGTGGCGCCGCTGGTTGTGCGGATGGACGCCGAAGAGGAGGACGGCTACCTCAGAAACTGGTCCGAACTGCCGTTTTCCGCCGACCGCCATCTTGCCTACGCGGTGCAGTGGTTTGCGCTGGCGCTGGCGGTGGTGGTGGTTTTTGTGCTGCTGAGTTTCAGCAAAAAAGCGGCGCGATGGTGGTGACGCCGCAGACGCTGTCGCGCCTGAAACTGGCCGCGCTGATGGCCGCGTTCATCGGGCCGGTGCTGGTGGCGGTGGCGGTCTATCTGAACCCCGGCGCGTGGGCGCCGCCGGCGTCAAGCCACGGCGAGATCATTGAACCGGTGATTGTGCTCGATGAATTCCGGGCCGAGGTCGTTGGTGGTGCCGTTGCCGATGGCAGCGCCGATGCCGCCGCCGGCGCGCTGGACGCCGGCTTTTTCCGCGGCCACTGGACGCTGCTGCTGTGGGGCGGCGCCGACTGCGGCCTGGACTGCGAGGCCGGTCTTTTCAAGATGCGCCAGGCGCGCCTCGCGCTCGGCAGGCACCGCGGGCGGGTACGCACCGCGTACCTGCTGCCGCCGGGCGAGCCGCTGGATATTCGCCCGCCGCAGTTGCTGCGGCGCCATCCGTGGCTGGCCGTCGCCCGCCTGGGCGGCGATGCGCGCATTGTGCGCGCGCTGCGCGAACGCGGCATCACGCGCCTCTATGCGCACCAGGCCGAGGCGGCCCGCCTCCTGCTCGCCGGCAAGAGCGTGGCCATAGAGGCCCCGACGGCGTTTGGCAAGACCGAGGCGTTCCTCGTCCCCATCGCGCACCTTGCCGCCTCGATGCCGCGCGCGCGCACGTGCGCGATATTTGCCTACCCGACAAAGGCCCTGGCCCGCGACCAGCTCCCAAAGATATCCTCCGTCGCCGTCTCGGCCGGCATGCGCGCCGCGGTCCTCGACGGCGACACGCCTCCGCCCGAGCGCGAGGCAATCCTCGCGCGCCCGCCAGAGATGCTCATAACCAACTTTGACCTCCTCCACCACCAGATGCTCCGCGCGGGGCGGATCGCCGGCCTCCTCCACACGGTGAGGTTTCTCGTAGTCGACGAGGCCCACGAGTACACCGGGATATTTGGCTCCAACGTCCACCACATCGTCGCGCGCCTCAAGAGGCTGGCCGGCCCGCTCCAGTGCGTCGCCGCGTCAGCGACACTGTCTGACTCTGGGAGGTTTTGCTCGGAGCTCCTCGGACAGGAGATGTCCGTCGTGACGGCCGAGGGCCGCAGGTCTCCAGTCGACTATGCGATAATGGGGCCTGTCGGAATACCGAGGAGGCGCCTCGTCGTCAGCCTCGCAAAGAGGATGGTGAGGGCGGGCCGCAGGACGATGATATTCAGCAACTCGCACCGCAACGCCGAGCTCGCGTGCGCCGAGGCCAGGGGCAGCATTGCCATCGAGGCGCACAGGGGCGGCCTCGAGCCCTCGCGCCTGCGCAATGTCGAGGCGAGGTTTCGCACCGGCGCGATCGGCGCGATATCGTGCACGTCCACCATGGAGCTCGGAGTCGACATTGGCGGAGTCGACTGTGTCATATCCGAGGCGATCCCCCACAGGAGGTTTATGCAGAGGATGGGCCGCGCGGGCCGCACGGGGAGGCGCGGGTGCGCGTTTTTGGTCCTCGGCGGAGACCCCATATCACAGTACTATATGGCAAACCCCGGCGACTATGAGCAGGACGAGGAGGCCGCGCACATTGACGCCTCCAACGCGTACGTCGAGGAGCACCAGGTCGCCGCAATGGCCGCAGACCGGCCCCTCACGGCCGCCGAGGAGGCCGAACGGGCCGGCGCCGTCTCGCGCTGCGTCGCCTCTGGCCTGCTGGCCGGGCCCGGCGGGCGGCTGGCCCTGACGGCGGCCGGGAGGCGCACGCTAGAGCGCGAGTACAGCATTAGGGGCATTGGCGGGGCAGTCGAGATTTACCTCGGCGGCAGGAGGGCCGGCCGGCGCGAGATGCCCATCGCGCTCACAGAGCTCCACGAGGGCGCCATATACATGCTCGGCGGGCGCGCGCACAGGGTCGCGCGCCTGCGCTACCCGCGCTCGCCTAGGGCCGAGATAGAGCCGCTCGCCGAGGGGACCAGGAGGCAGACGAGGGCGATCTGCGAGGACTGGCCAGAGGTCACCGGCACGCTGGGCTCGCGCGACTGCCACGGCATGCGCGTGGAGTTTTGCGCGCTGCGCATAAAAAAGCTCGTGCGCGGGTATGTCACGCTGGAGGGCCCTGATGACGCGTTTGGCGAGCCTGCGGAGCTCAAGCGGCCGCTGTCCTACACGTTTGGCACAAAGGGGATTAGGTTTCGCGCGCCCGCGCCGGCCCGCACCGTGGGCGCCGACGACGGGGCCGCCGCCGGCGCGTACCACGCCGCCGAGCACGTCATCATTGAGGGCAGCCGCATGATAATAGGCGCCTCGCCGGCGGACCTGGGCGGCATGTCGATGGGCTCCTCGGGCATGATCTACGTCTATGACGGGGCCGCCGGCGGGAGCGGCGCGAGCATGGCCCTCTATGAGCGCATGGAGCGCGTCGTCGCGCGCGCTCGCGACATCGTGGCCGGCTGCCCGTGCGAGGCCGAGGCAGGATGCCCGCGGTGCACAATGTCGTACAGGTGCGGCAACAACAACCAGTGCCTCCACAAGGCCGGCGCGCTAGAGTCGCTGCGCAGGATTGCCGAAGGCGACGTGACGCTTCCCGTGGATGCGGGGGCCGGCGACGTGCCCATAGTCTAGCGCGGCGCGCCCTAGCGCCCCGCGCGCTCCCCGAGGGCCAGCGGCACCCTCGTCACATAGTCTGGCCCGTCGATCGGCGATCGCGTGAGGGCCGACTCTGACACCGTGTACAGGCTCTCGCCGATGTACAGCGACCTCGCAAAGCGCGTGTCCGTGCCGTGGCGCAGCTCGTGGCCTATGGTCTGCTCGAGGTCAAAGCCGCGCGGGCCAATCCCGTACACCAAAAAGACAAACGTGCCGGCGCGCGCGTCCTCGAGCGTGCCGCCGAACGGCTCGACTGGAAGGCCCAGGTCCGCGCCGCTTGCCACGGGTATCGACATTATCCCGTGCTCGCGCGAGACGAGGAGCGCCTTGTGGTCCCTCTCGGCCGGCGAGTGCGTCCCCCACGACCCCATGACGATCGAGTCCGCAAGGCGCGGCCTCTTGATGTCCGTAATGTCAAACATGGCTATCTTGAGGCCCTCCTCGCGCCCGATCCCAATCACCGTGGACTCGTCGTAAAAGTGCAAATAGTCCGAATAGCCGGGCATCTTTAGCTCGCCCAGTACCACGGGGTCCTCGCCGGAGAGGTCTATGACAAAGAACGGGTCTATCTGGCGGAACGTGACGAGGTATAGGCGGTCGCCGACAAAGCGCGCCGAGTAGATCGACTCGTCTGGCGCAATCCCCGTGAGCGCGCCTGTCGCGCGGAGCGAGGCGTCAAGCATAAAGACATTGTTGAACGTCGAGAGCCTCCCGCTGACCGTCGTGGCCACGCGCAGCGCGCCGCCGTGCTCGTCCATGGAGAACTGGTTTAGCATGCGGCCAGGCACGGTCCCGCGCGCGGCGATCTCAAAGGAGGTCCCGTCCACGCCGATGCGGTATATCTCGGTGGCCTCTGTGGCGAGGCCCAGGTCCTCGGCGACCTTTGAGAGGGCCTGCGTCGCGGCGACATCGAGGCTCGCGCGCGTGCCCCCCGGGCTGTCGACGTACGCCGCAAGCACGGAGGCGAGCAGCGAGACGACTGCGCCCTCGTCGCCCTCGCGGACCGCGGCGAGCTCGGCGGCGAGCGCCGCCCTGTGCGGCTCGTCGAGGAGGGCGATCAGCTCGCCGAGGAGCTGCGAGACGACATGGAACGCGGCCCACTCGGAGCGGCCCTGCGGCGCGGCCGTGAGGTAGAGGCTCTCGCGCGACATGTATGTCGTGCCGCGCGGGTCCATGAGAAACGCCACGGACGAGGCCGCCCCGCCGTGTATGTCAATGGCCATGACCGTGACCAGGTGCGGCGGCGAGTCAGGGAAGGGGTCCTCGCCCTCGGGCCGGTAGACGGGCGTCTCTTGCGCCGTCTCGCCGTCGAGGAGCAGCGCGGGGAGCGCGGGATCCGCATAGTCTGGCGCCTTTGAGGCGATCACGTACGCGTGGCCGCCGACCATGCGCCCCGTCTCTAGCCTGCCGGGCACGGTGTGCTCCCTGACCAGCTCTGGGCCGGACCTGTCCGATATGTCAAGGACCATCGCGTGCGTCGCATAGTCGTCAATGCCGCCGGCCTGGTTGTACTTGGCGACATAGTAGAGCACGACGAGGCGGTCGCCGTTCACGAGCATGTCGTGCTTGCGGACAAGCGGCGGAATGTCGAGCTCTACCATTGTGACTGCGCGCGCGGGGTCTGGGTTTTGCGTGTCGACTATGGCAAGGCGGTTGTGCTTGAGCGCGTATATGTGGCGGCCGTCGTTCTTTACAAAGTCCGGCTCGTCGACGCCGGCGACCTGGACGTTGGTCGTCGAGTGCTTTGCGCCCGGCGGCGCCGGTGATGCTGCCATGGCCGGCGACGCCTCTGGGGCATCGGCGACGCCCGATTGCATGAGCACGTCACTTTCAAAGGAAAACTCTGCCATTGGCTGGAGTTCGCGCGCCATGTATGGCACGGCGTACGGCCGGTCGTACATTGACAGAAACTCGGCATACTCGCCAAACGACCCAAGCATCACCAGGCCGG
>RHFA01000050.1 GCA_003724275.1 Thaumarchaeota archaeon S13 | reverse complement strand
TGCGGCGATCCGGCCTTTCCGGCGCGCCCTCGGCCGCGGATCAGGGCCTCTTGGGCAGGGGATCCGCCCCGGGCCAAGAGGCCAGCGACGGCGCTCCGGGGGACAGGAACGCGGCGATCGGGGATGGCCGGCGACGGAGCCGCCTTTTGCAGCCGACGCGGGCACGCCCCCTGGGAGCGTGCCCTCTTGCCCCTGCGATCAGGCCTTGTCAGGAAAATGGATCCGCTTTGTGAAGAACCGTTGCTGGATCATGACAAAACCCGCGCAGATCGCCGCGACGCGATGCCGGGCCTGTGGGACGCAATCGGGATCCGCCTGCGATCACGCATTGGCGAGGGCGCCACGGGCAGGCAGGATCCGGGCACTGGGCCAGGATGGGTCGCATACATGGACGAGTCAGGCAGGGACGACTCGAGCGAGTATTATGTCCTGGCGTGCGTTGTGGGGAGGGCAGCCACCATGGACAGGCTGGCCGGCGAGATAAGGGGGCTCAAGCGCGGGCTGGTCCCCGAGTCTGATCCTGGCGCGTGGGAACTGCACGGAAAGGAGATCTGGCACGGCCCGGATCGCAAGAGGGGGCGCACGCCCCTGTGGCCTAGGACCAAGGCCAAAAAAATCGCCATTTTAGGCGCGACGGTTGGCACCGTGTGCGATCACGACGTGACGGTGTTTGCCGTGGTCGTCCAAAAGGAGTACTTGCGCCGAACGCGAAGCAAGAGCTCTAGGATTGTCGAGTATGCTGCGACATTGCTGCTAGAGCGGCTAGAGCGTTTCTTGCAAGCCCAAGGCAAAAAAGACACGGTGCGTGTGGTGTCTGACAGTGTAAGGGCCGGAGACAGGCGTGAAATTGAAAAGGCGTTTGCCGGCTTGGCTCGCGGGGATAACACGCTGTCGTACGTAAAAACAGGGCGCATATCTGAAATAGCATATGTCGACTCTTTGTCTAGCAACAACACGCAGGCAGCCGATATCATGGCGTATGTCATTGGCCGTCATATGAGGGGGGACGAGGATCTTGAGCCGGTGTTTGCCCAAATAGGCGCCAAGGTCTCGAACGGGGGCGAACGGCGCGGCTTTTTGGTGCTTGAGGCGGGAACGGCGGGACGGCCATACAACCGAGGCCGCCGCCCCTAGGCGGCAAGCATTTCGTCCGCCTTGCCCGCGCCCGCAAGCGTGGTGGCTTATAACCCTTGCAGGGCTGTCGGCCGGCTCCGGGAGCCGGCGGGCAGTTTGGCGGCGGGGACACGCCGCCTGGCTAACGGCCGCCGCGCCCGAAACGCGCGGCGCGCCCCCAACAGTGATAAATGGCGGCGCGCGGCGCGCGGCGCGCACATGAAGAAGCGAAGGGGCACCCTCTTGGCCCACGCGCGCGACGCCGGCGCCGGCGCGCTCGTGGCGTACGAGCCCGAGAACCTGTTCTACATGACGGGGTTTTGGGGCGAGGCGACGGCCGTCCTCCGGCCCGACGGGGCCGTGACCATAGTCGCGCCGGCCCTCGAGGCCGAGCGGGCCGAGCGCGACTCGGTCGACTGTGACGTCATATCGACGGAGCGCGGCGCGCCGGCGGCAAGGACGCTCTCGGCCCTGATCGCCGGCGAGAAGGCATGCACGGACTGCCGCGACCCCGCGGCGTTTCGCGAGCTCAAAAAGGCGTGCCCGGCGGCAAGGCAGGACGACATGCCATTTACAGAGTCGCGCATGATAAAGGACGTCCACGAGTTCCGCGCGATACAGCACGCGTCCTCGGTGATAGACGAGATGTTTGAGCTCTGCACGTCGGTGATGGGAGTCGGCATGCGCGAGTCCGAGCTGCAGGCGAGGCTCATGGCGTTCGCCGCCGAGCGCGAGCTCTTTGACACGGGCTACCGCTACACCACAAACCCCCTAATCGTGGCAAGCGGGCCAAACTCGGCCCTGCCGCACGCGCAGGTCACGCAGAGGAAATTCGAGCGCGGCGACCTAGTCACCGTCGACATTACGCTGCGGTACCACGGGTACGTCTCAGACGCCACGCGCACGTTTGCCGTCGGGACGATGGGCCACAAGCAGCGCGAGGTGTACAACATTGTAAAGGAGGCCCAGGAGCGCGGCCTCGCGGCGCTGGCAGTCAACGCGCCGTGCAAGTCGATAGACTCGGCGTGCCGTGACCACATATTTGCCGAGGGGTACGGCGCGCGGTTTGTCCACTCGACGGGCCACGGGATTGGCCTTGACGTCCACGAGGAGCCCATGCTGTCCACGCGCAGCACGCGCGACCTCGCGCGCGGCATGACCGTGACAGTAGAGCCGGGCATATACATACCCCGAACGTTTGGCGTGAGGATCGAGGACTCGGCCATTGTGCGCAAGCGGCCCGCGCCCCTCCACGAGTTCACGAGGGACCTGGTCATAGTCTAGCGCCGCAGGCCCTGGCCGTCCAGGGCCGACTCGACTGCGGCCCGCACGGCGCGCGCGACCTCGCGCGGCCCGCGCAAGCGGACCGCGCCGGCCCTTGCGCCGCGCGCCAGGACGACCGTGGGCCGCCGCGCCGCGCCGCCGCCCACGTCGTTGGCCACGACAATGTCGGCGCCGCACGACTCCATCATCGCCAGGCCCGCGGCGCGCAGGCGCGCAGGTTTCACGCCGGCCTCGGCCTTGAAGGCCACGAGCGTCGCGCGCGGGCAGATGCGCCGGACCGAGGCGACCACCTTTGGCGTCGGGCGCAGCCTGAGCGTGAGGCCAGCGCGCCCGCTGCGTACCTTTGAGCGGCGCGGCGAGGCCGGCGCATAGTCGGCCACGGCGGCGGCCATCACGAC
This sequence comes from Thaumarchaeota archaeon S13, assembly GCA_003724275.1. GTDB lineage: Archaea > Thermoproteota > Nitrososphaeria > Nitrososphaerales > Nitrosopumilaceae > JAHRAL01. Next base: position 2,177 of record RHFA01000050.1, on the reverse strand, counting down.
AATCTCGGCGCCGGCCCGCAGCTCGGCTCGCGTCGCGGCCCCCATCTCGGCGGCGCTCCTCACGCGCCTGACGGCGATGCCCTCCGGCGGCTCGTGGCAGCCGGGGCCGTAGACCATCCTCACGCGCGCGCCGGCGCGCGCGAGCTCCTCGGCGACGGCCGAGCCCGTCTCGCCGCTGCTGTGCGAGACTATGGACCGGACCGCGTCGATGCGCTCGGCCGTCGGGCCGGCGACTATGAGGGCCCGCCGGCCGCGCAGCGCCGCAGACGCCCCGACGGCGGCCAGCGCGGCCCGCAGGACCTCCTCGGGCGCCGCCACGCGCGCCTTGCCGCCGGCCAGCTCGGGCCCGACAAAGGAGACGCGGCGGCGCAAAAAGGCGACGTTGCGCCGGACCGCGGGGTTTGCGTGCATTGCCGCGTGCATTGCCATGCACGCGATGACCGGCACGCGCGTGCCCAGCGCCACGGTGAGGACCGTCGCGACGGGCGTCCCGTCGATGCCGGCGGCCATCATGCCGACGGTGTTGGCCGTCGCGGGGTACGCCACGACAAGGTCTGCCCTCCCAAAGTCGGCGAGCTCGACGTGCTCCATGCGCCCCGTCAGGCGCGTGACGGGCGCGTTCCCCGTGGCCCACCGAAAGTACTCTGGCCTGATGAGGCGCGCCGCCGAGGCGCTAAGCACGCACGTGACGTCGGCCCCGTGGCGCATGAGGAGGCGCGCGACGTCGATGGCCCTGTACGCCGCGACGCTCCCCGAGACGCAGAGGACGACCCTCCTCCCAGCGAGGCCAGAGCCCTCCGTGCCGGCAATGTCCTTGGCGGGAGGCCCGCGCGCCGCACGCGCCACTATGCGGCCCCCATCGAGAACGAGTGAGCCGAGGACGGGAACGCGCCGGACTCCACGTCTGCCCTGTACTCGGCGGCCGCAGAGGTGATCTCGGAGGCGAGGTCGCGGTACCTCCTCGCAAACGCCGGCCTGAGGCGCTCGTACACGCCGAGCATGTCATGGAGTACGAGGACCTGCCCGTCGCACGAGGGCCCGGACCCGATCCCGATCGTCGGTATCCCCACGGCGCGCGTGACGGCCCCGGCGGCCTCGGAGCTGAGCATCTCGAGCACGACTGCAAACGCGCCGGCCCCCTCGAGGGCCTGGGCCGAGGCGACTAGCGAGTCGGCGTCGGCGCGCGTGAGGCCGCGCCTCCTCGGCCCGCCGCTCTGCGGCTGGTAGCCGATGTGGCCCATGACGCCTATGCCGCGCGCGGCGATCGCGCGGACCTGCCCGGCGACCTCGGCGCCGCCCTCGACCTTGACGGCCTGCGCGCCCAGGGCCGCCAGGCGCGCGGCGTTGGACGCCGCGGCGGCCGCGCCGGCGTACGAGCCGGCGGGCATGTCGGCCACGACGAGCGCCCCGGGCCGCGCCGCGGCGACGGCCGAGACAAAGAGCGACATCTCGGCCATGCCGACGCCGAGCGTGTCGTCCTGTCCCATGACGACCATGCCGGCGCTGTCGCCCACGAGTATGACGTCAATGCCGGCCCTGTCGACGAGCGAGGCCATCGTCGCGTCGTACGCCGTGAGGCACGATATCCTCCTCCTCCCCTTTAGGGCCGAGACGGCCGCAGCGCTAGCGCCCAAGATCGGCAATCCTCCCGAGGCGCGCGCGGATCTCCCCGACGTGGCCGGCGAGCGCGGCGCGGTTGTCGTGGGCGCGCACAATCCCCCCGAGGCGGCCCCTGGGCGAGCCCCGCAGCGCCGCGCAGCGCGAGGCCAGGAGGCCCATGGCACGCACGACGTTGTCGACTATGGTGACGTCGGCGGCCCGCGCTGTCCGCGAGAGGGGGTTTAGGTCGATTGCCACGACGCGCGCGCCTGCCCGCGAGAGGGCCTCGGCGCGGTCGCCGTCCTCGAGGGCCACGAGGACCGCGTCGGCCACGGCGATGCCGCGCGAGTCGACGGCCCCGCGCTCCGAGTCGAGGCCCCGCAGGCGCGCGCGGTGGGGGCGCGAGGCGCCCAGGACGCCCCTGGCGCCGTGGGACTCTAGGCGCGCGGCGATGCGCCGCCGCCGGCCAGAGTCGCCGTGGAACGTGTTGGCCTCGATGCTGGCGCCGAGCGCGCGCGCGACGAGGACCGCCTCGCGCGCGCAGAGGGCCGCGACGTTGCCGTTGACGGATATGACCG
>RHFA01000005.1 GCA_003724275.1 Thaumarchaeota archaeon S13 | reverse complement strand
TCCCCCGGTGGTCACGCCGCTGCCAGAGTCCGAGATGCCCGAAGAGGCCAGGCGCCTCGGCGCCGGCGGCGCGAGCGCCGCAGACCAGGTCATAGTGTGGGGGCAGTTCCAGGCCACTGGAAGGGACAACACTCCAGTCGACGTGGCAAACGCGATTGTCTGCCTCTTTGACCGCAGAGATGACGGGACGCTCGCCGTTATCAGGCACACCGGGGTTGACGCGTGCGCCCTGACAAACAGCGAGGGGGGATATGGGATAGCCGTGCCCTCCACGGATCCTGACGGGGCAGGGGGCCCTGACATTGTGGTTCGCCTTGTCTCCGCCAACAATTTTGTCACCGTGCGCGTCCTGGACGGGACCGACATTCGCTCTAGGTTCGAGTATGACCTTGCGCCACAAAACGACGCCGCCGCGGGGTTTCTGTCCCTCGGCTCTTTCATGCTGCCGTCCGACAGTCCGTTCAACTCTGCGTTTGTCGCGCTCTCCGAGATTACCGCCGCCCACGGGTTTTTCGAGTCAGAGTTTGGGTATGACGTACCGCGCGTGCTTGTGTACTTTACACCAAACGGCCGCGCCTTTTATGGCATCGCCGTGGCGCACATCGCCCTTGGCGGCCCCATACCGGACATCTCCGGACACTCCACGGTCCTGCACGAGTACGGGCACCACGTCCACAGCAGCGTCTATGGCCAAAACAGGCTCCCCGACGCGCCGCACTGCAGCCCGCACTTTTTCAGCTACCCGTCCTCCGAGCCGTGCGCATGGTCTGAGGGATGGGCAAACTTTGTCATAGGTCTGGTTGCCGGCTCGCCCCTGGTGGACAGGGGCGACAGGACAGTGTGGAACCTCGAGGCCGGCCAGACTTCCTTTGACAACAGCCCGCGGCAGCTTGGCCACGGCGACGCCGTGGAGGGGCGCATATCTGCCCTGCTGTGGGACCTGCACGACTCTACTGACGAGCACGGCGACTCGATTCAGGGCGGGACGCAGATGCTCTGGGACGCGTTTAGGGGATCGACCCTGTCGCCCTCGGAGCTTCCGGCTGACACCATACACGAGTTTAGGGAGGACTGGGAGGCCAGGGGCTACCCGAGCCTCGGCGAGGCCTTTGCGCTAAACACAATCCCGTCGCTCCCGCCGCAGCCGGCGTCGCTGACGGTCCACGCAGAGGCCGGAGGGGAGCCAAAGTCCGGCGCGGGGGCGCGCCACGCCTCGCCCGGCCAGTCCGTCGTCGTGACGCTGGGCCTTCCCGCGCCCGCGGCCGCGGGGGCAGTGCCCACGGCGTCGTTCTTTGGGGGCGCGGCGTCCCCAATGTCGCCAGTGGGCAGCGGCGGCACGCTGTGGCGCTCGTCGCACGCGGTCACGCCATCGACGCCCGAGGGAACCGCGGTGTTTCGGGTCACGGCGGCCGGGACAGAGTACACGCCGGCCTCCATAACGTCCGGGGGCAACGTGGCAGTCGACACGACTGCCCCTGCGGCGCCCACGGTGGCGTTCACGGGCCACAGGTCGGCTGTGCTAGAGTTTGGCGAGCCGCTGCTGCCAGGGCCTGTCGAGTCCTCGGCGTTTGCGGTCACGCCGGCGACGGGCACCGCGCCGCAGGTGACTGCGCTTTACGCGCCGGGATCGACTCGCGTCGTGCTCGATCTGGGGACGGCCGTGGGCGCTGGCGCCCACACGATAGCGGTTCCGTCCACGCTGACTGACCTGGCCGGCAACGCGTACGCGGCCGGCGCAGCCATGGCGGCAAGCGCACATGCCGGCGCGGCGCCGCCGACATTCTCGGTCGTCCCGGACTCGATCAGGTCGGCTCCGCCAGGGACAGAAATCACAATAGAGTTTTCACAGGGGGTCACGGGCACCACAATGGCCGACGAATGGGAGGTGGGAACCTATCACGCTGGGAAACGGTTAATATCGGAGCTAGAGGTGTCCTTTGTGTCCGCAGGAGACTCTGTTCCGTCAGATTCTGTGACGCTGACGGAAAAGGGCACGAGGCTCGTGCTGTACACGGGAGCAGAAGTTCCCCCAAACGCCCGCACACTAGACGTCAGGTACGTGCCGGGATCTAGCAACGCCCTGGAAGGCGAGGCAGCGCTTGCGCCGCGCGGTCCGTCCGCGGTAGGCGGGCGCGCGGAATTTTGGGCCATCCCCGAGGTGGAGGGAGCAAGGTTTGTCGATGCCAGCACGGTCCGCCTCTCGCTTGACCGGCCCCTGGAGCGCTCGGACGGGCCGCTCCCGTTTGCCGACTCGGAGCAGAATGTGATGCCGCAGAGGACAGTGCCGGACGGCCCTCCCACGGGGGCGCTGGGGTTCCGCGGGGCCGTCACGATTGGCCTCTCGCCCACGATTGGCGACACCGTCGTGGAGTACGAGCCAGGCTCCAAAGAGGTGACGCTCCACTCCTCGAGGCCTGCCATGGAATCCACAGAGCACAGCGTGGCCATTCCCCCCTATGTGATAGGCAGGCTTCCGTCCGGCGATGAGAAACTATTATCGGATGACTATGCGCTGCGTTCTTCTGTAATCCGGGGCGCGGGCTACTCTGGCGTGCTTGTACCGGATCCCCGCCTAGTGGCCTCGCGTGCGGACACGGGCGGCCCGAGCATACTATACGCGTACGCCGACAGCACGCGCAATCGCTTTACAATAGTCTTCACGGGGCCGCTGGACGCGGCCTCGCTGGGAGTCCCCTCTGAGGGCACGGGCGCGTTCAGCGTGCACCCGTCGGCCTCGCCGTCCGACACGCTGGGCGTCAACTTTGCCTATGCTCCGGGATCCGCCAGGGTCGACCTGACCATCAGCCCGGGTCTTGATTCCGGCACAGAGTACACGGCCACGGCCAGCGGCCAGGTCAGGGGGGCGAGCGGTGTGGCCATCTCGGGACCGCTGTCGGTCAGGGCCACCGCGTCGCCATCGCCCACGCTCGGAATCGAGTCTGCAGAGTTTGCCTCGCCTAGCGAGCTGGTGGTGCGCCTGACCCGCGCGATCGACCCCGCTTACACGAGCCGCGTGACCGTCTCCGGGCTGGGCGCCGTGACGCAAGAGTACGAGCCGCGATCCACGACTGTCACGCTGCGCACAGGAATGCCGGCCACCAGCGGCACCTCCTACACCGTGACGCTCCTCAGCCCCATTCGCGACTATGAGGGATTTCTCTTTAGGACCAGTTCGGGCACCGCCATTGCAGAGCTCACCGCCACATACACGGCGCCGGCCATGCCGCCCGCCGTGACCATGGCCAGGACGGTGTCCGAGCCAGACGCCATACGCGTCCACTTTGACGAGGAGCTCTCGCCGCCCCCAACGTCGGGGTTTGAGGTGAGGCGTGCCGGCACATCAACTGACATTGTGGCCACCGTCTCGTACATGGACTCTATGTCGGGCGGGCCCAGGGTAGACCTTGGCCTGGGATCCCACGAGCTCCTCGACGGCGCGCGATACACGGTGACGGTGCCGCCGGTCTCTGACGGGACGACCGCGTCGGGGCAGCAGACGGTGACGGTGGAGCACTCTGCCGCGCCGGCCGCGCTCAGCGCGGCGTTTACCGGGCAAAACTCGCTGCGGCTCGAGGTGAGCGAGCCGCTTGACCCCGAGACGCTTGGAGGCATTGGCGTGGTGGGCTTGGGCGAGACGGCCGTAGGGTATGGGCGCGGATCCACCCACGTGACCCTGCGCACGTCGGGCATCCCGGTCGACGGAGCAGAGTACGAGATTCGCGTGCCGCCGTCGGTGGCGGACACGGGGGGGACGCGCTTTTCTGACGACGGTGTTGGCGGCCCGCTGCGGACTACCATGGTGCCGGTGACCTATGACGACACGGACGCGCCGGGGATACTGCGCGCCGAGCTTCGCACGCAGACGACGACGGCGGTCATCTTTGACGAGGACGTGGAGTTTTCTGACGCCTCGCGCCACGCCTCGCGAGCGGCGCACTGGACCGTCTCCGCGTCCCCAGGCGGGAGCCTTGGCGTGGACGCGGCGAGGTTTCCGCCTGCAACCAGCTTGGCATTGTCCTTTCTAGCAGTGCTCACGCCAAGCGACTCTGGCCGCACGCTAGTCCTGACGCATGAGCCGGCCCCGCCGCTCTCGGACGTCAGCGTCTCGTACTCGGCAGGCGACGACGGCGGCGCGATCGTCGACACGGCCTCGCCGCCCAACGCCCTGGCCGCGGCGACGGTGCCCGTGGCGGACGCCACGCCGCTGTCCTTCACGGCGCGCACGCTGACGACATCCTCGACGATTGTAGAGTTTACCAGGCCGCTTGGCGGGTTCATCGTGGCCTCCGAGTGGAGCATAGACGGGGCCGAGCCGACCCGCATATCGCACGTTGGCGCCTCGGCGGCCACGGACGCCTCGCGCGTGTTCGTCCCACAGGGGACAGGGTCGATCACGCTGGCCCACGGGACGACCGGGGGGCCGGCATCCATGCCGCTCGTGGAATACGGCGCGCCGGACAGCACGGCCCTGCGCGCCGGCACGGAGCGCCTTGGAGCGCTCTCCGCGCCTGCCGCAGACGGCATCGCGCCTGCCCTGGAGCGCGCACAGTTTGTCGGCAGGGACGTGATCCTGGCCACGTTCACCGAGCCCCTGGACACCGCGACGGTCTCGGCGGGGGCCTTTTCGGTCACGGCGCCCGGCAGCACCGCAAACCTGCTTGCGGCGCGGGACGCAGTCACACACCACGCCGGCTCGGCCATGGTCCTGCTCCGCCTGGGAGCAGACGCGGCCCAGTCGGCGCACACGATAACGGTGGCGGCGTCGGTGACTGACGCCAACGGCGTCGCGTACGCCGCGCCGTCCTCGCCGATAACCGCAACCCCGCCGCAGGGGACGCCGGCCACGCCGTTCACGGCGCAGACCGCCTCTAGGACGCAGACGACCGTCACGTTTGACCCTTCAGCGTCGGGCGCAACGTCGATATCCGAGTGGACAGTTGGCGGCATGCCCGTGACGGGCATCGTGATAACGGTGCAAGACTCCCAGTCAGTCGTCCAGTCCA
>RHFA01000083.1 GCA_003724275.1 Thaumarchaeota archaeon S13 | reverse complement strand
AACCCGTCCAGAACCCACTTTTCATGCCTCTTGCGCGCCGCGCGCCCAGGATCTGAAATTAAGATTCCCGATATCATGCGTGAAATCACAATCAATAGCGTATGCTTGGCAAACAGCTCCACCCTGTCAGGTTCGCCAAGCAGAGAGAGCATTCGAGACCCCCTCAGCAGCCTCTCCCAAAGACGAATTTTTACGTTAAATCCCGGAGAGTTCCTAGCAAACCTTGCAGCAGCTGTAATCTCTGCTTCAAGCGGTTCAATCCATGCCGTGTCTTGTGGAGGCATTGGACGTGACTTGCGGTTGACAAAGTTGTAGAGGTACTCTAAGACTGCTGCACAGCCTTCGTCGCTGTCACATTTGATAGTGTGTGGACTAGTGAGGCGTGCCTCTGCCCCCTTTGGTCCCATGCTCGCATCATACTCGTAAAACTGCCACGTGAGTCCATTGGTGATGCATGCCTTCCATTTCATGTCTTGGCCGTCGAGTGATTGCTGTGGCGACATGGCGTCAATGTACCTTACAGCCTGTTCCCTAGGCGACTCTTCTGCAGATCCCGATTCAAGCTCTGTACCAGGCGCCTTTGTCTCGATAACAATGTTGTTACAAACGAGATCCGCCGGACCGTTGCCCGTCTCTGTCTGCCCCTCAACGTGGTACTCGGGAAAGAGCGACTCTAGTATGTTCCAAACCCTGTGACGTATGTTGTCCTCGTTTACCCGTGGCCGGAGCAGCCTGCGGAGGTGGGACATTTCTCGGCGTGCCGAGTCAATGTCCGGCACGCCAGACCTGTCGCCCCTCCTCGGCGAGAGTGTAGACCCGCGGCGCGGCGCGCGCCCCTTCCTGCCTCGTCCGTCCATGACGTCCCGGCGCGCGCGGCGGCCTATTTTAAAAAAGGCGCCCCGGGCCGCGCGCGGCCCCGCCGCACCCTTTTAAGCGCACACCGCAAGAGGCTCGCGCCATGACCAAGCGGGCCATACTCACCAGCGCGCTGCCCTACGCCAACGGCGAGATACACCTCGGGCACGTCGCCTCGACTTACCTGCCGGCCGACGTGACGGCGCGCCACCTTCGCCAGCGCGGCGTCGAGGCCTACTATGTCTGCGCGACGGACGACTATGGCACGCCGATACTCATCCAGTCCGAGCGCGAGGGCAAGACGCCCGCCGAGTATGTCGCCGGCTGGAACACGCGGGACGCCGAGGACTTTGAGTCGCTTGGCATGCGCTTTGACGCGTTCTCGTCGACTAGCAGCGAGGCGTGCGGGGAGTTTGTGCGCGGCGTGTACGAGCGCCTGCGCGAGGCGGGCCACATATACGAGAAAGAGGTGGTCCAGCCCTACTGTGCGCGCGACGCCATGTTTTTGCCAGACCGCTATGTCCACGGGACGTGCCCCCACTGCGGCGCCGACGACCAGTACTCTGACCTGTGCGAGTCGTGCGGCAAGGTTCCCGACAGGATACTGGGCCCAAAGTGCGCCATATGCGGCGAGACGCCCGAGAACCGCACCACGACGCACCACTTTTTCGCGCTGAGCCACTTTGCCGGGCGCCTGCGCGAGTGGCTCGAGGGCGCCGACGGCATGCAGATGGACGTGAGGAGGTACGTCCTGGGGTGGATAGCGCAGGGCCTCTCGGACTGGGACATCACGCGAGACATCACGTGGGGCGTCCGCATACCCGGCGACGAGGGGCGCGTGTTTTATGGGTGGTTTGACAACCACCTGGCCTACATCTCGGCGACGCTCGGGATGCTCGACGGCCGCGGCATTGACGCGAAGGGGTTTTGGAACTCGGCTGACATTTACCACTTTATAGGCAAGGACATCGTCTACCACCACTACCTCTTTTTGCCGGCCGTCAGGATGGGCCTCGGCGGCGAGTTCAAGCTTCCCGACCGCATGCCTGTCCGCGGCCACCTCACGCTGGCCGGAAAAAAGATCTCAAAGAGCCGCGGCCACTATATCTCGATCCGCGACTTTTTGTCTCGCTATCCGGCAGACTATTTGCGCTTTTACCTGCTCCTCGTCACGCCCTACTCGCAAGACGACCTCAACTTTGACTGGGACGACTTTGCGCTGCGCATAAACAAGGAGCTCGTCGGCAACATTGGCAACTTTGTGAACCGCGCGCTATCTTTTGCGCACAGGTCGTTTGATGGCCACGTGCCGGCTCCAGGCCCCGAGTCCGGCGAGGACGCGGCGGCGCGCGGCAGGATCGGCGCGCTTGCCGGCGAGGTCGGCGCGCTGGTGGACGAGGGGCACCTTGACCGCGCGCTCAAGGGCATACTGGCGTTCTCGGCGCACTTTAACCAGTACTTTCAGCACTGCGAGCCGTGGAAGGGCGGCGATGGGGCCGCGACGTGCGTGCACCTCTCGGCCAACGCCGTGCGCAGCCTGGCGATCGCGCTGTGCGCGTTTGTCCCGTCCTCGGCGCAGCGCATGTGGGAGCAGCTCGGCGAGGCCGGCAGCGTCGAGGCGCAGCCCTGGGAGGCGGCCTCGGAGGTGCGCATTGGCGCAGGCCACGCCATAGGCAGGCCCAGCGCGCTCTTTGCTAGGGTGGACGAGGGCGAGATCGCCGGCCTCAAGGAGTCCCTAGGCGGCGCCTCGGGGTAAGGCGCGCGGCATCCCGGTTTTGGGGCATGGCGCGAGGCCAGGGCATTGCGCTGCGCCGTGTCACACCCCACGAAACGCGCAGGAGGCAAGCTGCATTGCCGCGCTTTCCGGACGCCCGCGCAGAGGCTCCCCTGAACTGCTGCCAATGAACCCCTATTGGGAAAAAGGCCCATATGGGGCATGCCATGCGCAGGCAGGCCCGCCTGTGCGCCGTGCCTCAGGCTGGTTTGGCGCGCACAGGCGTGAGCCCCCATTTGCCGACGGCGATGGTCAGGGCCGGCGTCATTCCGGCGGAAGCAGGCGTTCTCTGCGCAGGGCAATAAGCGTCTCTTCTGGCACCTCTGCGAGGTCGGTTCGGTCACGTCCGTCGTACAGGTCTTGCCTCGAGAGCGCATAGTCACAGTGCGGGTTGGAGCAAAATGTGCCCTTGCGTACACGGTAGTATCGCAGCAGGCCCTTTTTGCATTGGCTGCACAGGGGCAGGCTAGACTCCATGCCGACAGGGCGCCAGCCATAGTATTTAACTGTTGTAGGGGATTCACGCACGTGACACGCCTGTGCCGGTAGTGGCGCGAACCGGTTGCGCCTCAGACACAGATCTGGCGGTAGGCAGGGAATCGAACTGGCATGGCTGAAGCGCCTCGTGTTGAAAGATTGGGCAACAGTCCCAGTTTATCCGTGATGTGGCCATAGGGTCTCATGTAGCTAGTTTTTACATTCTTGGCATGCCAAGAATGTGCGAGTTGTGGGCAGAACGCAAACAGGCGTTAACTGTAGACCGTCATTGGGTGCGTTTGACTATATCAGCGAGTTTGGAACCACAACGGAGTGGGCGAATTGTGTACCTTGCACCGTTGATCTGCACGGGGTCGCGAAGGCGTATTTGATCAAGTTCGTTTCCAAAGCGAGATGCGACTAGCACTAAAAGAAGATGGGATGATCTAAAACCCGGAAGTCCCTTAGATAGGTAAAGCGCGTGTTTGGCGCCGTTTTCAAGCTGGGAACGCACTTTGTCCACTCTGAATTTTCCGCTCTTGATCTCTACTGGACCCATAAACGAACTACGCGATCTCGAGAACACCAAAAAGTCACTCATTGGCATATTGCGATTAAACCCCACAGGATTGTTCAGCAGATCGCATTTTAGTATGCGCGCCTCTCCCGGTCTAATGTGAAGTGTGCATGAACGCTCAACGCATCGCTTAACAAGCGCATGCTCTAGACGCGCCCATGGATCTTGCCTGTCACGCTTTTTCATCTTCTGGATCACCCATATATGCCTCGATTTGCTGCCTAAACGACAGTCTTTCCTCATACATGTTAAAACGCATTTTCCCAAATTCTTCCTGGTCTATTCCATCGTGTTTGGTGCATGGGAGATCCCTGATTATGCAATTTCCACTAGAATTGACAACAAATTCATGGGCTGACACGTCGTCAAGCGTCAAGTACGCTTCAGGTTCAGATACAGCTTTTTTTCTGTGAGACTTGTCAAGTGAACCAAGCATCATGTATGCGCTTAATTGCTCGACGATAAGAACGCTATGGGTGACAAGCGTGACATTCACCCCATGCCGTATTAAAAGCGCGACATGCTTGGCAAACTTTAGTTGGTTGGCGGGGTGCATGTGGGCCTCTGGTTCTTCGATTATAATTCTGTATCCCGGCTTGATTAGGTACTTTAGGTATATGGTCAAAAGCGCCATGCTGCCTACATGGGACGACGTTAGGCGCAAGGGAACATCACCAGACTGGGTTTTGAAAGATATTGTAGGCAGGCTTGCATGCAGGGACTTGTTGAGAGACACGCTTCCCCCAAGCAAATCACGCTCCATCATATCAGCAAGCTTTGACAGTGGACCGGGTTTGTGCACATCAATTGAGAGAACAAATTTAAAAAAACCTTTTGGGAGTCCAGGGGGAGAAAATTGGTCGAGTTCGGAATCAGTGTGGCGTTCATCGTCTTCAGAGCTGCTGTGAGAACCCAAGATATTCATAAGCACAGGGCGCGATAGTGAGAAAAATAACGTGCTGGTGTCAGCAGGCAAGGCTGTAGTGCGAATCTTGCCCATAATCATATGGACAAGGTTGCGCGCTATGTCATCCTCAAGCTCTTTCGAGGTTCCTGCCGCAAAGTGTTCGGCGTGAGAAGGCAGCGGATCTATTCTCGTTTTGCCGTCAAGCTCGGTTTTTAGCGACACGGTGCCGAGATGCTGATCAAGTACTGCCCAGTGCTTTGCCATATGCGAGACTTGCAAGTTCGCTCTAGGGTTAGAAGGCCACCCCAGACGCACTTTCAGCGTTCCCGAAACACCTATGGAAAATCCAGATGTGGAGAATCTCACCAAATTTTGAAGATCTCCCCTAAACTCCCTGCGCAGTTCTTTGGCAAGTGTGTTAGGAAAAGGGTGCAGCAGGGCGTCATGGATATGCGACACCGTGCTTGTCGGGATTGCGATGTCTCGTTCGTGGTGAAGTTTTTTGACTAGGGTACGCATGTCTGACAAGGCATACGTGTATGAGGAAGCCGTGGAATGCAAGTCTTCTGAGGGCATAAATGAGTCCAGACTCACGTTAAAACCGCTTCTCAAGATTTGAAAGGAGCGATATATACAATAGGAGAGCCTTGCCATATACGACTTGCCTGAATTGCTGGGGCCGATGATGACTGTGAGCGGGCGCATCTTGATCGTGCCTTTGGAGATCGGGCCAAAATTTTTGACGGAGACTTCCATGGGTGCGCCAGTATGGGCGTTTCTGCCTCCCTGCCGTGTAGATCCTGATCCACGCCTGCTAGTCTTCACGATGCAAGCGCCAATTCTGCGCTGTTTTAACTCTATGCCGACTTTGGGCCGTTCAAGACGCCTCGCCCGATGTGTGCGCAGACCCACCCCCACGGCAGAGTCAGCGCTCCCGTCTGGCCTCCCGCTAGGCGCCGGGAGAGGACACAAGTACCCTCACACCCCCACCAGCACGGGTCGTGTCAAGGGAGTACTTTTGAGCTATCAATAGGCCCTCCTTTGTGTAATCGTAAGTGATCTTTCCTGAACCTGTTGCCAGCAGCATATTGCGTGCGTCAATGCAGTACATGATGCCGTCTGGAACCGTATAGTCTATTGCTACGGCCAGGCTCATTTTGGCAAGCCTGTGCGCACGGCCCTGTGGCGATATACGGAGGCTCGAGTTAGCCATGGGGTCCAGAAACGTTGGGTATATGTCCCACCCCATGCTCTTCATGCATGCCGTGTACGCGTTGGGACTAGCCAGAACGTGGGTGTACTGCATCCCTGGTTCTGTAAAAATTTTTGACAGGGTGGACGGAGGTGTTTCAACTTGTCTTTTACAGGTTTTGGCTATGTGTTCAAGCGCCTTGGCGTTGATCGTTTCACGTATGCCCACGCCTCCAGGAAACTCCACAATGCCGCCTTCAAACACATCCCGTGGCATGGCAAGGCATATTTTGAGTGAGAGCGGCTTGATGCTAGAGGGAATTTGATCAAGATCCACCCGATGAAACATCTTCATGGCGTTGAACGGGAGCTCGCACTCTCCAGTCTGGATTTCAGAGTACCTTGCGCGCAAGAACATCGCTGCCTTTGATGCTGGCGTCTTCGCGAGTGTGCCATCCGGCAGTATCTTGACGCTTATCTCCCTTGCCACGTCCGGCTCGCGGAGCCGCGCGTGTATATTAGTTGTGGCGCGACCACGCGTCCGGACACGCCCACAATCCCATCGGTCATGCTTGCGAGCTCAAGTCCGCCATGCGTCCCTAGTACCTGTACCGGCGAGCTAAAGTCCGTCCCGCACCTCAGGCCCTCACGTGGGGCGCCCACACCACAAATCTTGCACGGGAAGCCTAGAAACACAGAACGAACTTCAGCTCGTAGGTATAAGCGTGAGTTTTGAAGCGTGAGTGTCCTGTGTACAGCCGTGGGGTATGGGATGGGCATTAGCACCCTGGCATGTGTATAGCCCCGCACGGTACAGTCAGTCTGTGTGCCCACTATGCCACGGTTGCAGACAGGCGTGTCGCCAATAAACTCAGGGCAAGGACAGAAAATTTGCCGGCTGTGGTCTGCACAAGATACCAGGTGTCCGGACATCGCAGGAAAGTACGCATGGCGACCAGGCGTTACAAAGTCATCATGCCGGTAGTGCTACAGAGGATCGCCGGCTCCCTAGCCCCAGTCACGGCGCAGGTTATACTGGTGGGCTAAAGGCCGTTTTGTGCCTCAGGCTCTCGGCATGGGCCACTTGGCCCAATATGCCGGAAAATTAACCATGCCTAGGGCTAGTCGCCATGCGCCAGTATGCGCATCATCTCCGGCGCGACATACAGGCGCGTCCCGGTGGCGGCCGGCACGTCCTCTAGTGTGCCACCCTCTACCAGCTTGCGCATCAGGTGAAGCGAGTCGGCGTGCCCCATGCCAGTAGCCTCCATCACCGAGGTTGTCGTGACGTACGGGTTTGCCACGATGCGGCCTATGACGCGTGTCACGCTTGCGCTGCTCGTGATCCCCTCAAGGCGCCCACGATACTCTTCGCACAGGGAGCCAAGCATTTTCATCGACGAGATTTCCTCCGTGGCCTGTGCCGCGCATGCGTCAGCAAAGAACGCAATCCACTGCGCCCATCCCCCCTGCCTGCGCGGGGCGCGCAGCATGTCATAGTAGCGAAAGCGGTGGCGTAGGAGGTAGCGGCTTATGTCCAGGGCCGGCGTGTCGAGCAAGCCGTACTTTTTCATCATTAGCAGTGTCAGGATGCGTCCCACCCTGCCGTTGCCGTCAGGGAACGGGTGTATTGACTCAAACTGGCAGTGCGCTATCGCGCACCTTGCAAGGGGCGATGCGGAGCCGCTGCCGGCGGCGATATAGCTAACGAGGTTTTCCATGAGCGGGACCACCATCCCTGGCGGAGGTGGCACGTATGTCGCGTCTGCCACGCCCTTGCCGCCTATCCAGTTTTGGGCATCCCTAAACTCGCCTGGCGCCATGGCCCCGTATTGCGGAAGGCCCGCAACGAGAACGCGGTGCGCACGCCGTATAATGCCAAGATCAATGGGCGCGCCGCCGCCGACCAGGCCCATGGCGTCCTCGAGCGCGCGCGCATTGTTCTCCACCTCCATTGCCATCAGGTCCCTCCCGTCCCCGTGCGGCTCGCCGGCAAGCGCCCTGCGCCGGAGCAGCTCGTCCAGGGTGGTGCTCGTGCCCTCTATCCTCGAGCTCGCCACGGCCTCGCGCGCAAGGTATGGCGCACGGTGCGCAAGTGCCCCGCCAGCCCTGGTCCCTGCCGCGCGGAGGCCGCCAATCCCCTCCATGGCTCGCCCTATCCGGCGCCCCATCTCCTCGCCGTCAACCTCGGCGGTGTACGTGACGCGCGGCGGGAGGGAGTCCGGCACGAACGCGCAGCCTCCAGGTATCGGCACCTGCCGCCCGCCCACGATCATCTGCCCGCCGCCGTCCATGAGGGGCGCGCAGGCAATGGCGCATATTAGTCATGCTGCCGCATGTAAGAGGCGGGCAGCCCCGCGCCGGTTCGGCCGAGCGCGGCGGGAGAAAAATGGCGGCGGGGCCCGGGGCGCGCGTCGCGCGCCTAGCGGCGCCTGCGCCGCTGGCCGGGCTTGTTTTGGCCCGGGACGCGGCTGAGCGCAAAGCGCTTCTTAAAGTTGGACTTGTTCCTCACGCTGGCGTTTGTGCCTGTCCGCTTGCGCCCCTCCACCTTGGGGGTCTGGCCGCGGACCTTGCCGGCCTTTGTGAGCGAACCGTGGGTCGCCATGCGGCGCGCCCCCGGGGGGCATAATTTAAGGATATAGCAGGTGGCCGGCCCTTACTCGGGCCCCTCGACGAGGCGTATGGGCGAGCCAGAGCTGTCCCAGGCGCAGATGTCGGCCTCGCCATATGGGTAGGCGACTATCACCGAGACGAGGCCAAAAAAGTTGTGCAGGTCTGTCACCGAGGGGCGGGCCGTGCCGCTCGGGTGCGAGTGGAACATTCCCACGTAGCTCTTGTCAAAGGGGAGAAACGAGTGCGGAAAGCCCGCAAACGTCGGGCCGCTGTGAGAGAACGGCGGCACGACTAGGCCGTCGACGGCCACGTGCGCGCCCTTTGAGGTCCCGCGCAGGATGAGTATGGCCTCGTTTGGGTGGCGCATCTTGCAGTAGGAGAGGATTCCGTCGCGCACGTCGTCCGTGATCGAGAGCGTGCGCTCGCGCGGGGGCTCTTTGGCCTTTTTGGGCTTTCGCGAGAATATCACGGCCCGCGCGCGGCCCGCGCACACGTATAAGCCTGCCGCGCCGCGCGCGCGGGCAGGGTGGGTTTTTATCGGCGCCCTCCGCGCGCCGCGCGCGATGCGCCCAGAGGCCTATGCGCTGGCCCTCCTCGCCGCCCTGGCCGTGGCCCTGCCCGCGGCCCACGCCGAGGCCATGGACATGGACGTCCATGTGGGCACGGCCTATGCGCAGGGGCCGCCGCCGGCCGGGGACATGGCCGAGTACAGGGGCGACAACTTTGCCTTTATGCACCCAGAGTCGTGGGCCGTCTATGACGCCGGCGTCGCCGAGTGGGACGGCTGGAGGGTGCCCGTGTGGGCCTTTGGCTCGGACGGGCAGACCATAGACTCTAGGATCTATGTCGCCGAGGTTCCCCCCGTGATCGGCGCCGGCGAGAGGTGGGACGACGGCGTCTATCTTGCGCGCGTCGCGGCCAACGAGGCGGACTTTTGCGAGAGCGGCGAGATCGCCTGGGGCCGCTACACTTGTGACGGGTACAGCGTGGTCCACGCGTCGCACTATCACTATACGCCGTGGAACGCGAACTATCTCGTCGTCTACGAGTGGGTCCGCGACTATGGCGGCGGCAAGAGGGTAGAGACGACGTCGGCGCGCCTCGACGTGCCCACGGTGTCAGGCACGCTGGTGATGTACGCCGAGGCGCCCACGCCGAGGTGGGAGTCGCTCGGCCTGATCGACGCCGTGAGGTCCTTTGCGCCGACGGCCGGCTCGGACTTTCCCGCGCCGCAGATGCAAGAGGTGGCAGAGGGCGTCTACAACTATTACGACGGGTATGGCAGCCTCGTAGTCGTCGGCGAGGACGGCGTGCTTGTGACTGACCCGGCCAACGAGCTCAGGGCCGTGGCTCTCAGGGAGGCCATCGCCGGCGTGACTGACGCGCCCGTGAGGTGGATTGCCCTCACGCACGAGCACTATGACCACGTCGGCGGGACGGGCGGCTTTGGGGACGCCAGGGTCATATGCCAGGCGTCCTGCGGGGGGATCTTTGAGCTCTCCGGGCTAATGGAGGTTCCCGACATGGTCGACATTGAGTTTGACGAGTACCACGAGGTCGACGTCGGCGGCATCTCCGTAGAGCTGCACCACATCGCGCCGGCCGACGGCGAGGCGGCGACGGTGGTGTACCTGCCGGCGCAGCGCGTGCTCGCGACTGCCGACCTGTACGCGCCGCGCGAGCTCACAAACGCCGTATTCATCACCGACACAAACCCCCTCGGCGTGCGAAAGATACTCAACGAGGTCTCCTCGTGGGACGTTGACCATGCGCTAAACAGCCACTATGCGGACAATAGCGTGCGCCACCTGCGCGACGCAGCTGCCTTTTACAACGACCTCTACGACGCAGTCAACCCCAGGCTCCTCGACGCGCAAGAGGCCAGCGGCGAGGCTGGCCTCTACATGGCGCGCGCAGACCTTCCCCACGAGGTGGACCTTCCGCGCTATGCGTCGTGGGACAACTATGAGGACCTGCCCTACCATGTCCTGCGCATGGTCGACGCCATAATCCACGGCGCCTAGTAGCCGCGCGCAAAGAGGGGGGCCGCGCCGGCGCATTCCTTCCCGCACACGGCGCATGCCGCGCCGTCGCCGGGGCCGCCGGGTATGACGCGTATCTCGGCGCCCGTCTCGTCCTTTACGCGGGCCTCGCACTCTGGCGAGCCGCACCACGGGGCCCGCACAAACCCCCCCGAGGCGACGAGGCGCTCAAGGTCGGCGTACGACGAGGCGTCGCGGGTCATGGACTCTAGGGACTCGCGCGCGGCTGCGAGCATCTCGCCGTGCATCGCGTCCATTGTGGAGCGGACAGAGGCGATCTCGGCAAAGGGCACGCGCGACTTTGCCCTGTTGTGCCTCGTCACGACGACGGCCTCGCCGGACTCTAGGTCCTTTGGGCCCACCTCTATGCGGACCGGCACGCCGCGCAGCTCCCAGTCGTTGAACTTGAAGCCCGGCGTGAGGCCCTCGCGCGAGTCCACCCGTGCCCTCACGCCGGCGGCCTCTAGCGCGGCGAGGAGCTCGCCGGCCTTTGCCGTGACGCGCGCCTCGGCGTCGGCGTCATAGTAGATCGGCACAATGACTGCCTGCAGCGGCGCGACGCGCGGCGGCAGGACCAGGCCCTTGTCGTCGCCGTGGACCATTATCATCGCGCCGATGAGCCTCCACGAGACTCCCCACGACGTCTGCCACGCGGGCCGCTCGACGTTGTCCCTGTCGGCGTAGCGGATTCCAAAGGGGACCGAAAAGTTCTGCCCCAAAAAGTGCGACGTGCCCATCTGCAGTGCCCTGCCGTCGGGCATCATGGCCTCGACGGCGAGCGTGCGGACCGCGCCAACGAACTTTTCGCGCTCGCTCTTTGTGCCGCGGATGACGGGTATGGCAAGCTCGCCCTCCATGACTCGCGCGTACGTCTCTAGCGCGCGCTCGGCCTCGGCCTCGGCCTCCTCGCGCGTCTCGTGAGCCGTGTGTCCCTCCTGCCAGAGGAACTCGGACGTGCGCAGGAACGGCCGCGTCGCCTTTATCTCGGCGCGCAGGGCCGTGTTCCAAAAGTTGATCCGCAGCGGCAGGTCCCGCCAGCTCTTGATCCAGCGAGCGTACATCTCGTAGGCGAGGGCCTCGGACGTCGGGCGGAGCGCGAGCCTGTCGCCGACCTCGGCGTCGCCCGAGTGCGTGACCCAGAACACCTCGGGCGTAAACCCCGCAAAGTGCTCGGCCTCGCGCGAGAGGAGCGACTCTGGTATCAGCGTGGGCACGAACGCGTTGCGCACGCCGCTCTTGGCAAACTCGGCGTCAAGCGTTGACCGGAGCGACTCCCAGATCGAGTATCCGTCAGGCCGCAGGACCATGAGGCCCTTGACGGGCGCATAGTCGGCGAGCTCTGCCTTGAGGACGACCTGCGTGTACCACTCGCTAAAGTCGCCTGACTTTGTGGCCGTAATCCCGACAAGCGGGGGCCCTCCCCTTGCCAACGCGCGCAGGCGCGCCGGCACGCGTTAATTAGCCTTGCGGGGGCCTCGGCAGCTCGATCGGGTTGCCGATGCACAGGACCTTGCCCCTCACGCGGCTCTGAAAGTTGGGGCACACAAAGCACGTGAGGAACTGCACGTCGCGCCCCAGGACGGGGCAGTCGACGTACTCGCGGCGCATGCGGCGCAGCATCTTTGCGCTCACGCCCTTTATGTTGATCTTGCCGCCGGGCATCATGCCCGAGAGGCCAAGGGCGTTGCGCGTGTCGTCGTCGATCTTGGGCGTCCCCGAATGCTCGTATATGTGGACCTCGTGCTTGTGCGTGAGCGGGCCGCCGGGGACGGATGCGTCAGGCGCCTGCGCGGCGGCCGTGCCAGGCGCCTGCGCGGCGGCCGTGCCAGACCCCGGCGCTGCGCCATCCTGCGCCGCGGCGCCGGCAGGCGCCTGCGCGGCGGCTGACCCCGCACTGTCAGGCCACTGCTCCACGGCATCCTGCGAGGCGGCTTCTGGCGTGGCCGCATCGCCTGCGCGCTGCCCTTCGGCGTCTGGCTCGGAGCTCAACGCTGCGCGGCCCCCCTCTTTTTGCGCGCAGGGGATCCCTTTGCGGCGGCGTCCTCGGCGAGCGCGGCCTGCGCGGCGGCGACTAGCGCTATGGGTATGCGGTGCGGCGACGCGCTGACATAGTCGAGGCCCGCGTTATGGCAAAAGACGATCGATGACGGGTCCCCGCCGTGCTCGCCGCATATGCCGACCTCGAGGCCGTCGCGCTCGGCGCGGCCGTCGCGCGCGCTTGCCTTCATCAGCTCCCCGACGCCCGCCTCGTCTATCGACTGGAAGGGGCTCGTGGAGACGAGGCCCTTCTCGATGTACTCGGGAAGGAACTTTGACTCGGCGTCCTCGCGGCTAAAGCTGAACGTCGCCTGCGTCAGGTCGTTGGTCCCAAAGCTGAAAAACTCGGCCGTCTTTGCGAGCTCGCCGGACGTGAGCGCGGCACGGACTACCTCGATCATCGTGCCAAAGCTTATGCGCGGGCGCACCTTGTGCTTTGCGGCCACCTCGTCCGAGACGCGGTCGTATATGGCCCTCACGTGGAGCAGCTCGGCGGCGCTGCCCACCTGTGGCACCATTATCTGCGCGACTGCGTTGACCTTTTTGCGAGACAGCGATATGGCGGCCTCAAAGACGGCGCGTATCTGCATCTCGTATATCTCCGGAAACGTCACGCCGACGCGCACGCCCCTGTGGCCCATCATGGGGTTTACCTCGGAGAGGTCGACTGCGCGGCGCTGTATGGCCTTTTCTGCCTCCATCTTGCGCTTGGCCTTTATCTTGCGCAGGCGGGCCATGCGGGCCCCAAACTCGGCGGGGTTTGGCAGAAACTCGTGGAGGGGCGGGTCGAGGAGGCGTATGGTCACTGGCCGGCCGTCCATGGCGCGCAGTATCTTTGCAAAGTCGTTGCGCTGCAGGACCTCGAGCTTTGCGAGTATCTCGCGCCGCTTCTCCTCGGTCTCGGCCATTATCATGTCGACAAAGAGGCCAATGCGGTCCTTTTCGTTGAACATTCGCTCGGTCCGGCAGAGGCCGATGCCCTCGGCGCCGTTCTCGCGCGCGGCGCGCGCGGCCTCGGGCGTGTCGGCGTTTGCGCGCACGCCTAGCCTCTTGAAGGACCGCGCCCAGCCGAGTATGGTCTTAAAGTCGCGCGTCACGCGCGGGGCGATCGTCTCGACGTCACCGGCGTAGACGGCCCCGCTGTTGCCGTCGATCGTTATCGTGTCGCCCTCGCGTATGCGCTCGCCGCCGGCCACGCAGACGCGCGAGGCGGGGTCTATGCGCAGCTCCGAGGCGCCCACGATGCACGGGCGGCCCATGCCGCGCGCGACGACTGCCGCATGCGAGGTCTTGCCGCCCTTGCTAGTCAGTATGCCTACGGACGAAAAGAACGCCGGCACGTCCTCTGGCCGCGTCTCCTCGCGCACCAGGATCACCTGCCTGCCGGACTTTGCCGCCGAGACGGCGCGGCCCACGTCGAACATCGCCACGCCAGTCGCGGCCCCCGGCGATGCGGCGATCCCCGTGGCAAGGTGGTGCGCCTCGCGCGCGGACGCGGCGCTGATCGTCGGGTGGAGGAGCTGCTCGAGCTGCTGCGCGCCGAGGCGCATGACTGCGCGCTCGCGGCCGATCATGCCCTCAGATACCATGTCGACTGACGTCTTGACAGTCGCCGCGGCGTTCATCTTTGCGCTGCGCGTCTGCAGGAGGTAAAAGGATCCCGCCTCTATCGTGAACTCGATGTCCTGCGGCTCGCGAAAGTGGCCCTCGAGGACCTTGCACGTCTCCTCGAGGCGCGCGTGCATTTTGGGCATCTCCTTGCGCAGCTCCGAGACTGGCTTTGGCGTGCGGCTTCCGGCGACGACGTCCTCGCCCTGCGCGTTGGCGAGGTACTCGCCAAACATGCGCTTTTCGCCCGTGCCGGGGTTTCGCGTAAACACGACGCCCGTAGCGCTTCCGGTGCCCCTGTTGCCAAAGACCATCGTGACGACGTTGACGGCCGTCCCGTCGGCAATGTCCTCGGTGATGCCGTTCTTTTCGCGGTACACGATGGCCCGCTCGCCGCGCCAGCTGCGAAAGACGGCGTCGATCGCAAGCTCGAGCTGCTCGGTGGCGTCAGTCGGGAACGCGCGGCCGGCATGCGAGGAGAATATCTCCTTGTAGCGGGCCACGAGGCGGCGCAGCGCAATGTCGTCCAGCTGCGAGTCGAGCTCCACCTTGCTTGCCCGCTTTGCCTCCGAGAGCGCGGCCTCAAAGAGCGAGTCGTCGACGCCAAAGACGACCTTGCCGAAGAGCTGCACGAGGCGCCTGTACGAGTCCCACGCAAACCGCCGGCTCCCCGACGATATGGCCAGGCCCTCGACGCTAGAGTCGTTGAGGCCGACGTTGAGTATCGTGTCCATCATGCCCGGCATCGAGACGGCCGCGCCGGACCTCACCGATATGAGGAGCGGGTTGTTGCGCGACCCCCACGTCTTGCCAGTGCGCTCCTCGAGGCGGGCCATGGACCGGCGCACGCCGGCCATGAGGCCCTGCGGGAGGCTCCCGCCGGCCGCATAGTATGACCGGCACGCCTCGGTCGTGATGACAAAGCCGTGGGGCACGGGGAGGCCCATGCGCGTCATCTCGCAGAGTCCGGCCCCCTTGCCGCCCAGGAGGCGCCTGTCGGAGGGGT
>RHFA01000110.1 GCA_003724275.1 Thaumarchaeota archaeon S13 | reverse complement strand
AGGCGGCGCATCGAGGCGATGGGCCTGCGCAGGGTTCCCACATATGACACGGCCGGCAGCGTCGCGATGATAGCCGGCATGGACGAGGCCGGCGCAGTCTGCATCGCCAGCGCCGAGGCCGCGCGCCTCCACGGCGTGCCCGTCATCGAGGAGGGCATTGCCGACAATCCCAAAAACCACACGCGCTTTGTCGTGCTCTCGCGCGAGGATCCCGAGCCGTCTGGCGCCGGCAAGACCTCGGTTGTCGCGCACCTGCGCCACGAGAGCGGCGCGCTCTCCGCGCTCCTCGGCGCGCTCGCGGCCCGCGGGATAAACCTCACGAGGATAGAGTCAAGGCCCAGGGAGGGGGCCGCGTGGGAGTATGACTTTTTCATCGACATGGAGTGCGGCGCCGATGCCGCGCGCGCTGCCCTGGGCGGCATGCCCGGCGCGAGGGCCAGGATACTCGGCTCGTACGCCGCCGCGCCGGTCCCCTAGAACCCGCGCGGCCTGCGCCGGCCAAACCCCGCGCTAAAGCCCATTATCACGAGGCCCGATATCATCACAAACCCGTCGTACGCCAAAAATATCGGGTCGGCCTGCGAGTAGAGCGTGCCGCGGACCGATACCTCGGAGGCCGACTCTATCACGAGGACAGACTCGCCGGAGGGCCCATGCTCCCACTCGATGGCCTCCGGCCCCTCGTGCGAGGAGGCGCGCGTGCCGCCCTCTGGCGTCGTGAGCCTGGCCTCAAAGGAGGAGGCGGCGACCTCTAGCCTCTGGACCGTCCCCCCGGGCGCGGAGAGCGAATAGGGCGGGATGGGCGCGCCGGCGGCGTACGTGTCGTCGATGGCAAACTCGCGCAGGCCCAGGTTTGAGACGAGCGAGGCGGCGCCGATGGCAAGTATCACCGCGCCTATTATGGTCCCGATTATCGCCCTTTTTGAGGCCATCTCACACCACCGCCACGTCGTGGGGCTGGCTCTCGGCAAAGCCGGCCCTCGACATCCTGACAAACTCGGCGTTGCGCTGCAGCTGCGCAATGTCGTGCGCGCCGCAATAGCTGAGGCCAGAGCGGACCCCGCCGGAGAGCTGCGCGAGTATCTCCCTCACGCTGCCCCTGTATGGGACGAGGGCCTCGACGCCCTCGGCGACATAGTCGTTGATGTCGTCCTCGACACGGCCCTCCTTTGCGCGCCTGCCCATCGACGCGGCGAGCGAGGCCATGCCGCGGTACACCTTGAAGCGCTTTGAGTCCTTTGTGATGACGGTGCCGGGCGACTCGTCGGTTCCGCCTAGCATGCCGCCGAGCATGACTGCCGACGCGCCGGCGGCGAGGGCCTTTGTGACGTCGCCGGACGTGCGCGTGCCGCCGTCGGATATCACGGGTATGCCGTGGTCGCGCGCGACGGCCGCGCAGTCCATGACGGCGCTTAGCTGCGGCACTCCGGATCCCGTAATGACGCGCGTTATGCAGATGGACCCCGACCCCACGCCGACCTTGACGGCGTCGACTCCGGCCTTTATGAGGTCCTCGGCGCCGGCGGCCGTCGCGACGTTGCCGGCGATGATCTCGGCGTCGCCAAACGCCCTGCGCAGGCTGCGGACCGCCGACAGCGCGTTCTCGCTGTGGCCGTGCGCGATGTCAACGACGATGACGTCGGCGCCGGCGCCGAGGAGCGCCTCGGCGCGGTCCATATAGTCGTCCTTGACGCCGACGGCCGCGCCGACAAGCGGCCTGCCCTTTTTGTCCTTTGACGCGTCGGGGTACGCCTCGGCGTCGAGTATGTCCGTGCTCGTCACGAGGCCCGTCACGCGGCCCTCGGCATCGACGAGGGGCAGCTTTTCTATGCGGTTGTCGTGGAGTATGCGCTTTGCCTCCTCGAGGCCAATGCCCGCGCTCCCCGTCACGAGGTCAGTCGTCATCACGTCGCGCACGCGCGCGCCGCGGTCGGGCGCAAAGACAATGTCGCGCTCTGTTATCACGCCTACGAGCCTCCGCGAGTCGCCCTCGGTGACGAGGAGGCCAGAGACGCCCATGTCGCGCTCGTAGGCCAGCGCGTCGGCGATCGACTGGTCCGGCGATATCGTGTAGGGGTTCTCGACCATGACGCTGCCTGACCTCTTTACCTTTAGTATCTCGTCGGCCTGCTCGCGCATTCCCAGAAAGCGGTGGACGATGCCAATCCCGCCCTCGCGGGCCATCGTCACGGCCATGGCGTGCTCGGTGACCGTGTCCATGTTTGCCGATATGAGCGGCAGGCTCGCCTCGATGTTGCGCGAGATGCGCGTGCGCAGGCTCACCTGCGAGCGGCTCGCGATGTCCGAGTATTTCGGCACGAGCAGCACGTCATCAAAGGTCAGGCCCTCCCTTATCTCCGCCAAGCCCCGCGCGCGCGCGGCGCGTTTCGTTATAAGCTTTTGCGGGCTGCGCGGCGGCGCGCACGGCCCGCTGGGGCGAGACAAGAAAAAGCGGCCTGAAAGGCCGCACAATTTGGCCTCCTATGGGATTGACCGGCTGTACAGCTTGCCCTCGAGGGCCATCTTGTACATCTCGGCAACATAGGGGTTTTCTCCTGGAGTCTCGGCGCCAAGCTCGACGAGCCTAGCATAGACCCTGACCACGTAGGCCAGTGCGCCCATGAACGCCACGACGACGCCCATGTTGAACATCCAGTGGTTTGGCACCGCAAATATCTCCTCGACGAACCAAAAGTGCCACATCTCGTTGACCCCTATCGTGAACATCGTGGCGAGATAACCCAGAATGGTCATCTTTAGCCCGGTGTTTATCGAGTTGTTGGGGCCCCTAAGGACGGGAACCTTCCTGTCGTAGATCGCAGCCGCGCCCCATCCCAGGGGAAGGGCGACAAAGTGCGAGTAGAGCCACCAGTGGGCAGGCGTGAACGCGCTGTCCCTAATCGATGTCTGGTGCAGTGACCCGTCTACAAAGTTGTCCACTTCGACAGATGCTGCGGTGGATCCCATGGCGATGACGATGAGCCAGATCTTTTTGAGCCTCTGGATCTCGACCTCTTTTGGGATCAGTGCCGGCATTTGTGCCATTGTTGGATACCTATGCGTCGATCTCCTATATAACTAGGGTGTTTTTTGGGGGGCGGCCTGCGCACAAAAGGTGGCACATTTTTGGCCTTTTTGCCGGATAATCGCGGGTTTTTGTGCCAAATGTGGGCAGATATTTCGGGCATTTTTGAGGCGCCACAATGCTAACCATTAATGTATAGCATTAGGCGTGCCGCAGGGCCTCCAGGGCCGCGCGCGTCTGCGCAACGTTGTGCGTGCGTATGGCAGCTGCCCCATTGGCCGCTGCGACGACCTCGGCGGCCAGGGAGGCCGGAAGGCGCTCCTCCGGCGCGGCGCCCCCCATGAGGCGCCCCAGGAAGGACTTGTTTGAGGCCGAGACGAGGACCTCGCAGGGGAGGGCCGCGCGCAGGGCGCGCAGGCCGGACAGGACGAGGAGGTCCCTGGCGGCCCAGTCCATGGCCGAGCGCGTGAACAGGCGGCCCCTCCCGGACCTCCTGAAAAAGCCGATCGCCGGATCGGCGGCCACGCGAGACGGGGGCACGCCGAGCGAGGCGGCCCTGCGAACGCTGCGCGAGAGGAGCCTGGCGGCCTGCGAGACTGGGTCGCCGGCCCCCACGGGGGACGGCGAGTGCGCGCAGAGGACGAGCGAGGGCGAGCGGCGCGAGAGGACGCCGGCCATGCGCGCGTCGCCGTTGAGGCCCGTGACGTCGTTGATGATGGCCGCGCCCTCCTCCAGCGCCGCCTCGGCGGCGGGGGCCCTGGACGTGTCCGCCGATATGGGCAGGCCCGTCGAGCGTGCCGCGGCGCGCACGGCCATGCGGAGGCGGGCCGCCTCGACGCGCTCTGGGACCGCCGTCGCGGCGTACGGCGCGGTGGACATTGCCCCAATGTCGATGATGTCGGCCCCCTCGGCCTCCATCCGCGCCGCCGCGGCGGCGACGGCCCCGGGCGTGGCCCTCACCGAGGAGGCCAGGAACGACTCGGGGCTCGCGTTGAGTATGCCCACCAGCCTCGGAGGGCCGGGGCCCCCGAGGCGCACGCCGCCCAGCGCCACCACGAGGGTTTAAGAGGGGGCCCCTTTATTTTAGTGGTGTGGCGCCGCGGGGGTGGTATGAGAGGTATGGCGAGATACTCGCCGAGTTTGGGTACAGCCGGAGGGCCGATGCGGCCGCGGCGCGGGCCCTGGGGGCCGTCCTGCGCGGGCGCTCGGCCATGGGCCGCCTCGAGGGCCTCTTGGCGGACAGGGACGTCCTCGTGCTGGGATCCGGCCCGTCGATCCGCGCCGGCGCCGGGGTAATGGCCCGCCACCCGCAGGCCGCGCGCGTGGCCGCCGACGGTGCCGTCGCCGAGCTCGTCCGCAGGCGGATGCGCGTCGACGCCGTCGTCACGGACCTCGACGGCGACGCGCAGGCCCTGCGGGCCGCGGCGCGGTCCGGCGCTGTCATGGTGGTCCACGCGCACGGCGACAATGCCGGCTCGCTGCGCATGGCCGCCGGCTTTGGCAGGGTCGTCGGGACGACGCAGGGCCGGCCCGTCGCGGGCCTGCGCAACTTTGGGGGGTTTACCGACGGGGACAGGTGCGTCTTTATGGCCTCGGCCCTGCGCGCCCGCAGCATCGTGCTGCTAGGGATGGACTTTGGGAGGATCGGCTCGGCGTCGCGCACGCGTGCCGCCGAGCGGCGCACAAAGGCCAAAAAGCTGCGCCGCGCGCGCGCGCTCCTAGAGTGGGCCGCGCCACGCATGGCGCGCCGCAGCGCCCTCTACACGGCGTCCGGCAGGGTGGACGGGTTTGCGCGCGTGCGCGCCGCGGGTCTCGGCGCCGTCCTCGGCGGCTAGCGCGAGGCCCGTGCCATGCGCGGTGGAGCAGGGGCGCCTGGGGCGCCTGGCAAGTCAACTGGCATATCCAAGGGCGCCCGTGCGCGGCATGATGCAGGCCATGGCAAGTCGGTCGGGGTGCACCTGCGCATTGCGGGCGATGTCCTGGCGGCATCTGCCAGGATGCGCCCCAACGCCGGGAGGTTCT
>RHFA01000065.1 GCA_003724275.1 Thaumarchaeota archaeon S13 | reverse complement strand
AAGTCCGTGCCCTGCCGCACAGCGCCGCCGCCGCCCCGTAAGGAGTTATATGCGCCACGGGGTCGCGCGCGCGGCGTGTCCGGAAGCTCGATTGGGGGGCGCCTCGTCCTCACAAGCTTTGGCGAGAGCCACGGGAGGTGCGTCGGGGCTGTCCTTGACGGGTGCCCGGCGGGCCTGCGCCTCTCCGAGCGCGACATACAGCCCATGCTCGACCTGCGCCGGCCGGGCCAGTCGGCCGTCACGACGCAGAGAAAGGAGGCCGACCGCGTCGAGGTCCTCTCGGGCACCTTTCGGGGCCGCACGACTGGAGCGCCGATCGCCATGCTCGTGTGGAACAAGGACGCCGACCCGTCCTCATACGACCGCATGGAGAGGCTCCTCAGGCCCGGCCACGCCGACCACACGGCGCTCGTAAAGTACGGCGGCCACGCCGACCACCGCGGCGGCGGGAGGTTCTCCGGAAGGCTCACGGCGACGCACGTCATGGGCGGGGCGATCGCGCGCAAGCTGCTAGACGTGGCCCTCGGGGTAAAGACCGTGTCGTACACGGCGCAGATCGGCGGCGTCGAGATTGGCGGCGAGCCCACGCCGCGCGCGCTAGCCTCGATCTACCGCAACGACGTGCGCTGCCCTGACGCCGGCGCGGCAAGGAGGATGCGCGAGCTCGTGCTCTCGGCGCGGCGCGCCGGCGACTCGCTGGGGGGCATTGTCCGCTCTGTCACGACCGGCGTGCCCGCGGGCCTCGGCGAGCCGCTCTTCTCCTCCGTCGAGTCCGAGCTCGCCCGCGCAATGTTCTCGATACCGTCAGTCAAGGGCGTCGAGTTTGGCTCGGGGTTTGCCGGCGCGGCCGGCTCGGGGTCGCAGAACAACGACGTCTACGAGGTGAGGCGCTCGCGCATTGTCACGCGCACAAACAACGCCGGCGGGATACTCGGCGGAATATCCAACGGGATGCCGATAACGATGAACGTGGCATTCAAGCCAGTCTCGTCGATAGGCATGGACCAGCCGACGGTCAACGCGCGCACGCGCCGGCCGGCGGTCCTGCGCGTGCGCGGCAGGCACGACCCGTGCGTCGTGCCGCGCGCGCCGCCGGTAGTCGACGCGCTCGTGAGCCTTGTCCTGGCGGACCTGGCGCTGGTGGGGGGATTTGTCGGGCCAGTCCTCTGAGCGCAATCTCGGCGCGCTCCGGGAGGAGATGGACGCCGTCACGCTAGAGATGGTCCGCCTCCTCTCTAGGCGCTCGGGCCTTGCGCGCAGGATAGGCGAGGCAAAGCGCGGCATCGGCGCCCCGGTCGACGACGCCGCGCGCGAGGCTAGCCTGCGCTCAAAGGTCGCCGCGGCGTGCGCAGGAGAGGGCGAGGCGGCGATGGCCTCGCGCCTGCTCAACTTTTTGATAAACGAGTCCGTGCAGGTCCAGTCTGACGCGGCACCGGCGGCCGCGACGTCGCACACGGCCATATTCCAGGAGGCAAAGAGGCTAGAGGAGGAGGGCCACGACATTGTGCACATGGAGGTCGGCGAGCCGGACTCGGCGCCGCCCGAGCATGCCGCCGCCGCGCTAGCGGCCGCGTGCGCGGCGGGGCACACAAAGTACGGGACAGCGCCGGGAATTGCAGAGCTGCGCGACGCCGCCGCCGAGATCGAGTCGGCGCACGGAACGCCGCTCACGCGCGAGAACGTGATCGTGACGATGGGCGCGCGCTTTGCGATATACCTCGCCATAGAGTCCCTCCTCTCGCCGGGGGACGAGCTTGTCGTGATAGAGCCGGCGTGGCCGGCGTACGCCCAGTGCGCAATGCGCGCGGGCGTAAAGGTGACGCGCGTGCGCACGACGCTAGAGTCAAAGTGGGAGCCGGACATATCGGAGATAGAGTCGGCCATAACCCCAAACACGAAAATGATCGCGATAAACTACCCAAACAACCCGACAGGAAAGGTCCTGCCAGCGCGCCGCCAGCGCGAGATCATCGACGTCGCCGCGCGCCGATCGCTCTACGTCCTGAGCGACGAGATATACGCGCCGTACTCGCTTGTCGAGTGGCACAGCGCGCTAGAGTCGGGCCACGACAGGACAATCGTCACGCAGTCGCTCTCAAAGTCGCACGCGATGACGGGGTTTCGCGTGGGGTACGCCGTGGCGCCGCCGCGCGAGGCGCAGCGCATGGCCCGCCTGCAGTCGCTCTGCCTGACCTGCGTGCCGACGCCGGTCCAGCACGCCGCGCTGGCCGCGCTGCGGGCCGAGCCGCCCGGCGCGGCCCGCGAGACCCTCGAGAGGCTCCGCGGCCTGGCCCCGATGGCCGCCGAGGCGGGCCTCGAGTTTGACGGGCCGGACGGGGCCATGTACGTCTTTGGCCGCCTCCCGCGGGGCCTTGACGGCGGCGAGGTCGCCCTCGAGTGCCTCCGGAGGGGCCTGGCGATCGCGCCCGGGGCCGGATTTGGGGGATATGGGCCGTTTGTGCGCCTCTCGGCGTGCCGCGAGGCGCCCGTCCTGGCGCGTGGAATGGATATACTAAATAGCGTCCTCTCCGGGGGAGGGCCGTGAAGAAGCGCGTCTCCGTGATCGGGGCTGCGGGGCAGATGGGCACGTGGATGTGCCGCTACTTTGCCCCAAAGTTCGACGTGACCGGCTATGACGAGGACGAGTCGAGGCCCCTCCCGAGGGGGGTCGAAAAGGGCACCTCGCTCGTGGGGGCCATCCTCAAGGCCGACTATGTCGTGCTCTGCACGCCCACGCGCAAGACGCCGGAGATCATCAGGCTCATAGCCAAGGAGATGCGCCGAGACGCGCACCTCATTGACATATCGTCGCAAAAGCTCAAGACCGCCGCGTCCCTCTCGCGCGTGCCCGCAAAGATCGTCCCCGTGTGCATACACCCAATGTTCGGCCCCGGGGCAAAGGGGACAAAGGGCCAAAACATCATATCGGTCCCGATAAGGGACGCCAAAAAGGAGCTCGCCCTGGCAAAGTCGCTGTTTCCAGAGGCGACGTTCGTCACGATAGACTCGACCGAGCACGACAAGCGCATAGCCGTCATACTCGGCCTCACGCACCTCGTCAACATTGCGTTTGCGAGCATTGTCTCAAAGGACGAAAAGCCCTCGCTCACGCACAAGATGTCAGGCAGCACGTTCCGCATACAAAAGGCCCTCTCTGACAGCATAATGTCCGAGACGCCGGAGCTCATTGACACGATAATCTCAAACCCGCAGCTGCGCCGCATAGCCGAGGAGCTGTGGAAGGACATTGGCCGCCTGCTTACGGCAGTCCAGGAGAACAAGTCCGAGGAGGTCACGGACTATGTCAAGGCGTGCCAGGCGAGGATAGAGGCCAACGGCGGGACGGCCGAGTCGTACAAGAAAATGATCGCAATGTCCCGCGCAATGGACAAAAAGTAGGCTTGCGCGCGCGCAACGTCGCGACATCATTCTTGAGAAACGGCGGGCAGTACCTGGTTCTTAGGCGCAGCGACCGCGTGCGCACGCTGCGCGGCATGTGGTCGGCGGTTAGCGGCTCGATCGGGGAGGGCGAGCTCGCAATGGACCGCGCGCTCGCCGAGATACTAGAGGAGACGGGGATCCGGAGCGCGTCGCTCAGCCTCGCCTCGTCTGCGCCGCCGGCCGTTGTCGGCGCGGGCCTGCCCTGCGGGCCGTGGCGCGTGCACGCGTTTCTCTTCGAGTCGTCCACGCGGCGCGTCACGCTAAACTGGGAGAGCTCCGATCACCGCTGGGTCTCGCGCGGCGAGCTCGCCTCGCTTGACGCGGTCCCGCGCCTCGCCGAGACGCTAGGATCGCTGCTCGCCGGCGGGCCGCGCCCCTGAGGCCGCCTCGGGGTCGTTGGAGCGCTGCTGCGGGAGCATGACGTACACGCACGCGCCGCCGCACATCGTGCACGGGACGCCGTTTCCGGGGTGCTGGCCCGTGCGCGCGTGGATCGCCGCGGCCTTTTCGGGGTCTATGGACAGCGCGATCTGGGCCTCCCAGTCGAGCCTGCGCCGTGCCCTGCTCATCGCGCGGTCCCACTCTATGGCCCGCTCGCGGTTCTTGACGAGGTCGCCGGCGTGCGCGGCTATCCTGTACGCGATTAGGCCCTCCTTGACCTCGTCGTCGTTGGGCAGCGCAAGGTGCTCGGACGGCGTGAGGTAGCAGAGCAGGTCGACGCCCTCGGCGGCGGACACGGCGGCGCCTATGGCGCTGGCGATGTGGTCGTGGCCCGACGCAATGTCAGTCACGAGTGGCCCGAGGACGTAATAGGGCACGTCGCCTATGCGCGCCTTTGCGATCCGCACGTTGGCGGCGACCTCGTCTAGCGGCACGTGCCCTGGCCCCTCGACCATGACCTGCACGTCCTGCTCGTGCGCGCGCCTCGTGAGCCTGGCGACCTCGTACATCTCGTCCATCTGCAGCTCGTCGTGCGCGTCGAGTATCGAGCCTGGCCTGAGCGCGTCGCCGAGGCTGAACGTGACATCGTGCTTTTTTGCGACCTCGACGAGGTAGTCATAGTTGGAGTGGTAGGGGTTTTCCTTTCCGTGGCGCAGCATCCACGCGGCCGTTATCGTGCCGCCCTTGCTCACAATGCCGGCATGCCTGCGCACGCCCTGGATCTTTTTGGCTATCTCCATAGTGATCCCCGAGTGTATCGTCGTATAGTCGACGCCGTCCTCGGCGTTGGCCACGAACGCGGATATAAAGTCGTCCTCACCGATGGCCAGGGGGTCCCTGTGCTTCTCGACGCCGCGGTTGTACGCCTCGTATATGGGAACGGTCCCAAACGTTATGGGGGCCTCCTCCATCAGGCGCCTCCTTATCGCGCCCACGTCGCCCCCGTCGCTGAGGTCCATTATCGTGTCGGCGTGGTGCTTGACGGCCGTCCGCGCCTTTTGGGCCTCGGCCTCGACGTCGACGTGGAGCGTCGACGTGCCAATGTTCACGTTGACCTTTGTCTTGAGGCCCCTGCCTATGCCCACGTTGTGTATGGCCTGCCTGCGCGAAGAGTTTGAAGGTATGATGACCGAGCCGGAGGCCATCCTCCTCGAGAGCCACTCGGCCCCGACGCCCTCGTCGGCGGCGACGCGGCGAACCTCCTCGGTCACCGTGCCGCGCCGTGCCGCGCCCATCTGCGTGCCCATCGCCGCGCCCGTGGCGCGGAGGGATTTAAACAGTGGCGCCG
>RHFA01000076.1 GCA_003724275.1 Thaumarchaeota archaeon S13 | reverse complement strand
TCCATGCGGGGCCGCCCTCTGCCCCCTGCCTCTCGAGGCGCACGTCGGCCACCGTGGAGTTTGCTACCGTGGCTGTGATGCGCGCCTCGGCGGCGGCAGAGCCCTCTGGCGGCGCAAACGTGACTGCCGCCTCGAGCTCGCCGCCCGCGGCCCGCGAGGCCTCGGCGGCCATCTCCGTGTACCCCTCGGCCTCTAGGCCCGCGGCGAGCTCCTGGAACTCCTCGTCGGCCCTGAGGGCCTCGAGCGCCGCGTCGAGCTCCTCCTGCGTGCGCACCTCGGCACTGGTGACCTCGCCGCCCTCGACCTCGCCCTCTATGGTCGCCCACTGGCCCTCGGCGTTCTCGTAGGCAAGCTCAAACGATCCCGAGTCGCCCTGCGCGCCTCCGTCCTGGGCTCCCTGCGCGCCGTCCTGGCCGCCGCCGTCCTGGGAGTCCTGGGCGTCCTGGGCGTCCTGGGCGTCCTGGGCGGCGGGCGACGCGCTGGCTGACTGGGACGACGGCGTGTAGCCGCGCTCGAGAAGCTCCTCGTGCAGCGCGGCGACCTCCTCGCTTGCCATGGCGCTCTCTAGGATGCCCTCCTGCTCGGCGGCGTCCTGCCTTATCTGCTCGCGTATCTCGTCGCGGAGCGCGCTGCTGTCCTGGGCGAGCTGGCTGTTTTGCAGGCGCTGCTGCGCGTTCTGCGCCTGCTGGCCGCCCTGCTGCTGCGGCTGGGCGAGCTGCGCCTCCTGCGACGTCGCGCTCGTCGGGCTAGGCACGTTCTGCGAGGCGGCGTCCTCCTCGACGACGTGGACGACGAGCGGCTCGAGGTCGACGAGCTTTGCGCCGTCCTCGACATAGCTCAGCAGCAGGTCCACGCTCATCGTCGCCGGCGCGGCGTGCGTGCCCAGGTCGACGTCGATGGCCGACTCGCCTGGCGCAACGCTCACGCTGTTGGAGTTTGACCTGGAGATCTGCGCGCCGCCGGCGCTCTGCTCAAACACCGAGACTATGGTCCCCTGCACGGTGCCCGCATGCGTGCTGTTGACGAGAACCTGCAGGCGGACCGGCTCGTTGACGAGAAAATAGTACTCGCGCTGCTCGGCGGAGAGCGTGATCTCCTGCGCGAGGGCCGCGTGCGGCGCGGCCAGCGAGAGCGCGAGCGCAACGGCTGCCGCGGCGCGCGGGCTCACTGTATTATCCTCCCCCGCCCGTACCTCATGTAGAGCTGGGCCGCAAAGGCCGCCAGGGCCGCCGCAAAGAACCACTCGCGTATGTCCGTCTCCTGCTCCTCGCGCTCTATCTCGTCGCCGATGCCGCGGTATATCGCGTCGAGCGTCTCGGCGTTGACCGACTTGAAATAGTTCCCGCCCGTCTGCGAGGCGATCGCGCGCAGCGTCGCCTCGTCGAGCTCGGCATACTGGGGCCGGCCAAACGCGTCATACCCGAGGACGACGCGGCCCTCCGAGCCCATGCCGACCGTGTGGACCTGGATCGAGCTTGACGCCGCAAAGGCTATCGCCTCGGCCGGCGTGATCACGCCAGAGTTGCTCACGCCGTCGCTTAGCAGTATGACGACCTTTTTCTTGTTGGGGACAGACGTCGCCATGTCTATGCCGAGGCTGAGGCCGTCGCCTATGGCCGTCCGTCCCTCCGAGACGCGGATCGCGGCGAGCTTTGTGCCCACGCGGTCCTTGTAGGGGCTCAGGTAGGCCGCAGTCGTCGCGCCGCTCTCAAACGTGACAATGCCGACGTTGTCGTTCTGCTCGAGCGACCCGACTAGCGTGCCGGCGGCGCGCTTTGCGGCCTCGAGGCGGTTGGGCGGATAGTCCGTCGCGGCCATGCTGCCCGATATGTCGATGACTAGCACGACGTTGACGCCCTCCTCGGCCTGCTCGAGGGGTATGTGCGGGCCGGCAAAGCCCACGATCATCAGCGCAATGGCCGCGACAGACACGTAAAACAGCGACGCGTCGCGCGCGCGGCGGCCCTTGCGCATGGCAGACTTGAGGTAGGATATGCTGCTAAACTGCATCGCCGCGCGCCTCCTGCGCGATAGGACCGTGCGGTACATGGCATATAGGGCCGGCACGCACGCGAGGAACGCTAGCACCAGGGGGCTCTCAAATCCGGCCAATGCGCTATGGCCTCCTCCTTCCCCTGGTCCGAAAAAAGCGCAGCAGGCGCGGCCCATAGTCGCCCTCGGTCCCAATGTCCACCCTGTCGACGTGGCAGCGGGCCAGCGTCGAGGCGAGCTCGGCGTCGCCGCGCCTGACGAGCGCGGCATACTCGGCGCGAAACGCGGGGTCTGACGTGTCCACGAGGACCTGCTCGCCGGTCTCGCCGTCCTCTAGCTCTATGAGGCCCACGTCCGGAATGTCGCGCTCGCGCCTGTCCGTCACCCTGATGACCGAGACGTCGTGCCTGCGCGCGAGGTGGCGCAGTGGCCGCGCATAGTCCCCGCCGTCGACCATGTCCGATATTATGACGATTGCGCTGCGCCGCTTTACAATCCCCGATACGGCCTCGAGGCACGCGCGCAGGTCCGTGGCCCGCGAGGCCGGCTCGTGGGCCGCCATGGCGATCAGTGCCCGCATCGCGTGGCGCCTGCCGCGGCGGGCCGGCACGTACATCTCGATGCGGTCGCTCACGAGGAACGCGCCGGCCCTGTCGTTGGCCCCCTGCGCGGCGAGGACGACGGCCGTGGCGACCTCTAGTCCCCTGTCGCGCTTTGCGAGGCTGCCGCCAAAGGACGCCGACCCCGAGACGTCGAGCACCGCATACACCTGCAGGTCGCGCTCCTCGATGTACTCCTTGACGTACGGCCTGTTGAGGCGCGCCGTCACGTTCCAGTCGATGGCCCGCACGTCGTCGCCGTGGCGGTACTCGCGTATCTCGCTAAAGGCTATGCCGCGGCCGCGAAAGACAGAGTCGTGGCCCCCCGAGACGAGGCCCTCGACGAGGCGCCTAGTGGCTATCTCGAGGCCGCGCACGCGCCCGTGCGCGGCGGCGGTCCGTGCGGGCATGCGCTCAGCACCGCCGCGCGCGCGCCGCCATGCTAGGGCACCCTCACGCCGTCGAGTATGCGCGATATGACGGCGTCGTTCGTGTCTCCGTCGGCCTCGGCCTCGTAGGTCAGCAGTATGCGGTGGCGCAGGACGTCAGGGGCTACCTTTCGGACGTCCTCGGGCATGACATACCCGCGCGAGTCCATCATTGCGACGGCCTTTGCGCCGAGCGTCAGCCATATCGAGGCGCGCGGCGAGGCCCCATACTCTGTCCTCACCGAGGCGGGGTCCAGGCCGTGGGCCACAGGGTTTCTCGTCGCGTCGACAATGTCGGCGACGTACGACCGGACCGACTCGTCGGCGTACACGCCGGGAACGAACTCTTGCATGGCGACCATGTCCTCGGCCCCTATGACGCCCTCGGCCTCGCGCGGCTGGCCCTCGGTGAACCGGCGTATAATCTCGGACTCTTCGGCGCGCGACGGGTATGTCATCACGAGCTTTAGCATAAACCTGTCGACCTGCGCCTCGGGCAGGCGGTAGGTTCCCTCGGACTCGATGGGGTTTTGCGTCGCCATGACAAAGAAGGGCCTCGGCAGCTCGTGCGTCTCTCCCTGTATGCTCACCTGTCCCTCCTGCATGGCCTCTAGCAGCGCGGACTGGACCTTTGGCGGGGCGCGGTTTATCTCGTCGGCGAGGACAAAGTTTGAGAATATCGGGCCCTTTACGGTCTTGAACTCAGAGGTCGCGTGCTCGTATATCTTTGTGCCCGTGATGTCAGCCGGCAGCAGGTCTGGCGTGAACTGGATCCTCACAAAGCCAGACCTCACGCAGTCGGCCATCGTCTTGACGAGGAGCGTCTTTGCGAGGCCGGGCATCCCCTCGAGGAGCGCGTGGCCCCGCGAGACGGCCGCGACGGTGAGCTTGTCGATTATGGCGTCCTGGCCCACAATGACGGTCCTAATCTCCCTGCGGAGGCGGCCGGCCATCTCGGCGTGTGCCGCGGCCCGCTCCGTGAGATCCCTGACTGCCTCGTCCACTGCCCGGCACCCCGGCTACTCTGAGGGCGCCGGGCCAAGCGCGTGCGCCCTGACGCACGCCATGGCCAGGTCCCTGTCGATCGAGGCGGCGGTCCCGTCTGGCCCGAGGGCCTCCTCGAGGCACTCCTCCAGCGCCGAGAGGTCGTTGATGTCAACGACCACGCCGTCGTCCCACGGGAGCGACGCGCCGAGGCCGTACAGCGCCATGAGCATGACCGCCGTGGTCACCGCCTTTGCCGCAGTTAGCGTGATGCCCACATAGAGGCAGTCGCGCGCCAGGCGCGGCGAGTCGTGGCGCAGTGCCCAGTACGCCAGCGCGCCGCCGACAATGTCGATAAAGACGGGCAGCAGGAACCACGCCCACGACCTCTGGCGCCCTGGCGCCGGCGTCAGGCCGAACCTGCCCTGCCCGCCGCCCTCCGTCGGGGGCGGATCTTTGGCCTCCATGCGCATGGGCGCGCCGCGCGCGCCTAATATACCTATTTTTGGCCACGCGGCGGGGCGGCGCGCGCGGGGGGCCGCAGGGCTAGGGCAGCGGGTCTGCGGCGACAATGGCGGCCTGCACGGCCACGCTGACCACCGTCAGGGCAATGCCGAGAACCAGGCAGTTCCTTGCCAGGCGCGGGTCGTCGCGGCGGAGCGCAAAGTATGCCACAACGCCGCCCACTATGGCCAGGAGGAGCGGCGCGAGGTACCACCACCGCGAGCGCCCCCGCGCGGGGCCGGACTCCTCGACTCCGTGGGGCGGCTCTGCGGGCTCCATCGCCCCGCCGCGCCGCCGTGACGGGTAATAAGGATATGTGCGGGCCTGCGCGGGGCGGCCTAGGCAGGCGGCCTCGACTCGGCCGGCGGCCTGGCGAGGTTGGCAAGTATCGTCCCCACGTGGTCTTGCGCCCCCTCTAGGATCAAGAGCGACTCCTCATACTCGCTCGTGGAGGCCTCCAGCAGCAGCAGCTCCAGGTCAAGGACCAGCCGCCGCGTCTCTGGCCGTATGTACATGTCATACTCTGCCAGCAGCGCCGGCAGGACGAGGGGCAGCGCGTTCAGGGACCGAAAGTACCTGGCCTCGCCGCCAGGGCTGTCCAGCACCCCGTCGATCGTGCGCGCGCACCCGCGGAGAACCGTCTCTAGCGCCTGTAGGTTGTGCTCGTCCTCCCTGTCGACGTACGCCTGGAACTTGCGTGACCTCGCAAACGCCTTGATGGCCAGGGC
>RHFA01000158.1 GCA_003724275.1 Thaumarchaeota archaeon S13 | reverse complement strand
GCAGGCGCGCTATGGGATGGTGGCTCGCGTGCCGCGCTGCCACGGATCTCCTGTTCGTATGGCGGCGACTATCTCGTGGGCAGCCCACACCCTGGTGTGCTGCATGGCGGAAACGCGCTTTAGGACACCCGCCTTGACAAGGCGGGATATTCCGTGCTCTGCCATTGCCTGCGACACGTCCAGCTCCTTCCTGACCCGGACCGTCGTGACGTACGGGTTTGCGAACAGGATGTCTAGTATGCGCATTGTCACTGATCTCTCTTGCCCCAGCGTGATTTTCACATACCTGTCCCGAATCCCAACCAGGGCAACAATGGTGTCTATTGTTGCCTCTGCCTGCTCGGCAAACGCCCTCATAAACAGCATGATCCACTTGTCCCACTCTGACTTTTGGCTTACCCTCTCTAGGCACCCATAATACTCCCTCCTGTTGAACTCCATGTAGTCGGCCAACTGTAGCAATGGCCACGGCAGCCTGCCCTTTTTTGCCAGGATCAGCGCTATGAGCATCCTCCCCACCCTGCCATTTCCGTCCCCAAACGGGTGTATGGCCTCAAACTGGTAGTGGGCCATGGCGCACTGGACAATTACCGGAATATCTGGATGCGCATCTCCCACAAACCTGACCAGGGCGTCTAGCATTTGCCATACCGTGCCTGGCGGGGGAGGCACATAAACCACATCGTCCTCCTCGCCGTTCTCGACAACAATGGCGTTCTGGACGGTTCTTATGGATCCGGGATTTTTCACCTGGCCCTTCACGTTGCGCAAAAGAATTTCATGGGCAGCCCTTATCAGGTCTATGGTGATGCCCTCGCCGCCCCCAATCGTGGCCATGGCCGCCTCTGTGGCCCTTGCGCAATTGGCCACCTCGACCATGCCCAGGCGGGAAACCTCCTCTTGCTTGAAGCGCTTCCCCGCCTCGTACTGTAGCAGGTCGTCCAGGCTGGCAAGCGTCCCCTCTATCCTGGAGCTCTGCACGGCCTCGCGCCGCATGTACAGCGACGCCAGCGGGCCGGGCACGCCGGCAACCCTCATGATCGTCCCCAGGCCGCTGATGGCATTCTCTGCCCTCACGTATGCCCTGAACATTGGGCCAATGTCCCATTTTGGGGGGAGGGGGTTTGGGACAAACGACCTGGTGCCGCCCTTGCCCGTCACAAACGTGCCGTTGGGGTCCGTAAACCCCCTGGCCCAGTCTTGCCGCGCCATGCGGCGGCCCGCGGCGCAATGCAATATTAACGCCCGCCGCTGGGCGCCCGTGGCCCCCCTGTGCCACTGTCTGGCACATGGCGGCGCAATTCCGTGCCGGCGCCCCCCTGCCGGCAGCTCAACTCTGCCGGATTTGAGCTTATCTTGCGTTTCTGGCATTAAAGCATGCCGCCTTTGCGGCCCACACCCGCACACTTGGGGCCGCCTGCCGCAGGGAGGGGCGCCCGCCGGCCCAGCCAGCCTTAAATATCGAGCATGTGCGCCGGCGCCCCATGGGTGGGCACCTTTGGGGACGCGGCCGAGCCGCAGGTGAGGCCCCTTGATATCGGGGGCACGCAGTTTGAGATATACCGGCGCATAGCGGCGTCTAGCCCGCAGTCGTTTCTCTTCGAGTCGCTCAGCGGGCCGGAGACGCTCGCCGAGACGTCGATAATCGGCTTTGACCCGGACGAGACCATCACGGGGTACGCCGACAGGCTGGTCATCGAGGGCCGCGACGGCTCGAGCCGGACGGTCCGCACGGACGACCCGGTCGCCGAGCTGCGCCGCGTCCTGCCGCGCGCGCCGCAGGGCAGGCACCGCTACCTTGGGGGCGCCGTCGGGATTGTCGAGTACGAGGCCGCCGGCCTCTGGGAGGCGCGCGCGCCGCTGGAGCGCGACGCGCCGCTGATGGAGTTTGGCGTGTACAGCGACGGCATACTCTTTGACAGCTCCGAGGGGCGGCCCTACTACTTTTTCACCGGCGAGGACCGCTCGGCGTCGATTGTGCGCGCCGAGCCGGCCCGCGGGCCGTTCTCGCACTCTGGCCTGCGGGCCGAGCCCGACGCCGCGGGGTTTGAGCGGGCCGTGGAGGAGGCGCGCGAGCACGTGCGCGCCGGCGACATATTCCAGGCGGTCCTCTCGCGCAGGTTTGGCTTTGAGTATGGCGGGGACCCGATGCGCGTGTACGAGAGGCTGCGCGAGCTAAACCCGTCGCCCTACCTGTACCACATGAAGATGCGCAACAGGACCATAATGGGGGCGAGCCCCGAGATGCTCGTGCGCGTGACGGGGAGGCGCGTCGAGACGTTCCCCATCGCCGGCACGCGGCCCATAACGGGAGACGCCGCGCGCGACGCGGCCCTCGGCGAGGAGATGGCCGGAGACGAAAAGGAGGTCGCCGAGCACGTCATGCTCGTGGACCTCGGCAGGAACGACATTGGGAGGGTCTGCGAGCCCGGCTCTGTGCGCGCCGAGGACCTGATGTCGGTGAGGCGGTTTAGCCACGTGCAGCACATGGTGACGCACGTGACGGGGACGCTCCGCGGGGACCTTGACGCGATAGACGCGTTTGGCGCGGTCTTTCCGGCCGGCACGGTGACGGGGGCCCCGAAGGTCCGCGCGATGGAGATAATATCGTCACTCGAGCGCGCGCGGCGCGGCGGGTACGCCGGCGCCGTGGGGTACTTTGCGTCAGGCGGCTCGTGCGACTTTGCGATTGCGATACGCAGCATGTTCCTGGAGGGGGGCAGGGGGTACGTCCAGGCCGGCGCGGGCATTGTGTACGACTCTGTCCCCGAGAGCGAGCTGCGGGAGACCGAGCACAAGGCCGGCGCGCTGCTCGCGGCCCTGAGGGAGGCGTCGGCATGAGGTTCCTCATAATCGACAACTATGACTCGTTTGTCCACAACATTGCGCAGGCCCTCGGCGGCCTCGGCGTCGAGGTCGACGTGGTCCGCAACGACGCGATCGGCACGGCAGAGATCGAGCGCCGCGCGTACGACGCCATCGTCATATCGCCGGGGCCCGGCACGCCGGAGAGCGAGCGCGACTTTGGCGTCTCGCGCGAGGCGATCGAGAGGCTCGGCAAGAGCACGCCCATACTGGGAGTCTGCCTCGGCCACCAGGGGATAATCTGCGCGTTTGGCGGGCGCGTCAGGAACGCCGCGCGCGTGCGCCACGGCAAGACGAGCCCCGTGGGCCACGGCGGCGACGCGCTCTTTGAGGGCGTCGCCAGCCCGTTTCGGGCCACGCGCTACCACTCGCTAGTCGGCGAGTCGACCTCGATCCCCGACTCGCTAGAGGTCACCGCCGTCGCCGAGGACGACGGCGAGGTCATGGCCGTGCGCCACAGGGAGCTGCCGATATACGGCGTCCAGTTCCACCCAGAGTCGATAATGACGCCAGATGGCCGGCGCATACTGGCCAACTTTGTCGCGATTGTGGGGGAGAGGCGGTGAGCGCGCTAGAGGCGGCCATAGCGAGGGCCGAGGGCGGCTCGGCCCTGTCGCGGGCCGAGGCCGCCGATGCGATGCGCGACGTGCTCTCGGGGAGCTCGCCTGACGCCTCGATCGCGCGCCTCCTCTTGCTGCTCGCCGAGCGCGGGGAGACTGACGGCGAGCTGGAGGGGGTGCTGGACGCCATGATGGAGCGCTGCGTGCGCGCCGAGCCGGCCCCCGAGGGCGCGATCGACGTCTGCGGGACCGGCGGCGACGGGGCGCGCACGTTCAACGTCTCGACGGCGGCGGCCTTTGTGGCCGCGGCGGCCGGCGCGACGGTCGCAAAGCACGGAAACCGGTCCTCCTCGGGGGGCACGGGCAGCGCCGACATGCTCGAGGCCCTGGGCGTGGATCTCGGCGCCACGCGCGGGGGCGCCGCCTCGGCGGCGGCGGGGTGCGGCGTTGGGTTTATGTTTGCGCCCGCATTCCACCCCGCCATGAAGGCGGCGGCTGCGGCGCGGCGGGCCCTTGCGGGCACGAGGACGGCCCTAAACCTGCTCGGCCCGCTGGCAAACCCCGCCCTCGTGCGCCGGCAGCTCGTAGGCGTCTCCTCGGAGGCCCACCTCGGGCGCCTGCCGGAGATGCTTGCGCGCCGCGGCTCCGAGTTCGCCATGGCCGTGCGCTCGGCCAACGGCCTCGACGAGCTCTCGACG
The DNA here is from genome assembly GCA_003724275.1 of Thaumarchaeota archaeon S13. Lineage (GTDB taxonomy): Archaea > Thermoproteota > Nitrososphaeria > Nitrososphaerales > Nitrosopumilaceae > JAHRAL01. The sequence goes on along the minus strand of RHFA01000158.1, from coordinate 1,116 downwards.
TGCTCGGGGGGCGAGGCCGTCATCGTGAGGCGCGCCGGCGGCCAAGGCAGGGAGTGCCCTGACGGCCCGCCGCGCGCCTTGACTGCGCGCATCGCCGTGCGGCCAGGGGAGCTGGGCCTGCGCGCCTCGCGCATATCCGAGATTGTCCCTGGCGGCCAGCGCGAGGCGCTGCGCATGATGGTCGGGGCCATAGACGGGACGGCCGGCCGCGCCGCCGTCGAGACTGCCGCGCTCAATGCCGGCGCGGCCCTGGTAGTCGCCGGCATTGCGGGGTCGATCGACGACGGCCTCCGGGCCGCACTAGAGGCCACAGAGTCGGGCCGCGCCTCGCGCAGGCTAGACGCGTTTGTCGCCGCGCACGGCGACCCAGAACTGCTAGAGGGGGCGCGGCGCAGGTGAGCGTCCTGGAGAGGCTCGTGGGAAACTCTAGGCGGGCCATCGACGAGGGCGTCTATGACAGCGTGCGCGAGAGCAGGAGCTCTGGCGTGAGCCTCGTCTCGGCCATACGCGCGCAGCCGCGCGCTCCGGTGATAGCCGAGGTAAAGCCGTCCTCCCCAAGCGAGGGGACCATACGCAAGGGCGCCGACCCCGCGGTGATCTCGCGCGACATGGCCGCCGCCGGCGCGGTCGCGATATCGGTCCTCACGCAGCCCCACGAGTTTGGCGGCTCGCCGGAGGCACTCGCGCGCGTGCGCGAGTCAGTCAGCGTCCCGGTGATGATGAAGGATGTCATTGTGGGCCCCGCCCAGGTCGACGCCGCAAGGCGCCTCGGGGCCGACTATGTCCTGCTCATACAGGCAGTCTTTGACCGCGGCCTCGCCGGAGGCAGGGACGGGCTCATCGACCTCGCGCACGCCGGCGGCATGGGCGTGCTCCTGGAGGCGCACACGCGCGCCGAGCTAGAGTCCGCGCTGGCCAGCAGGGCCGACATTGTCGGCGTCAACAACCGCAGCCTCGAGACGCTCGAGGTTAGCCTCGAGACGACGCGCGAGCTCCTCGCGGGCCTGGGCCCGCGCAGGGTCCAGATAGTCTCGGAGAGCGGCATATCCGGCCCGGAGGACGTGAGGCTGCTGCGGTCCTTTGGGGCCGACGCGTTCCTGGCCGGCACGTCGGTCA
>RHFA01000142.1 GCA_003724275.1 Thaumarchaeota archaeon S13 | reverse complement strand
ACAGTCACGCTGGACGCGTCGACCGACGTGGCGCCGTCTATGTCGTTCTATGGTGGCGCGCCTGCCCCCATGCTTCCGGCGGGTGCGGCGGGGTCGTGGCGCGCCGAGCATGCTGTCACCGGCTCGACTCGCGAGGGCCTAGTCTCCTTTGCGGCCAGCCGGGGCGGTGAGACTGTCGCCACGCTTCATGACGTGAGCGCCGACAGCAGGGTCGCCGTAGACAGAACCGCCCCGAGAGCCCTGTCGGCCGGGTTTGTGGCGCTGGATTCTATCATGGTCGAGTTCTCCGAGCCGATTGTCTTGCCCGACGGTGCTACTTTTGCGGTCACGCCTCCCGACGGCTTCACGGCTCCGTCTGTGTCCGCATCCCTTTCGGAGGGGGGCACCGGGGTGACGCTCACCCTAGTGCCAGAAGCCACCGTCAACGGCCGCTGGTCCGTGTACGTTCCGAGCATGCTAACAGACGCTGCGGGCAACGTACACGGCGAGAGATCCGTCACGGCAGAATTCGTAGCGGACGACGATCCTCCGACGTTCACGGCCACGCGCGTGTCGCCAACCCGGATCGCGGTGGAGTTTAACGAGAATATACGGCCGCCGCGGGACGAAGGCGCGCGCTTGCCAAGCTTTGACCTTGTCGGAGAACGAACCATAGCGGCAACAGAGATATTCTTCGACTATCCCAACCGAAGGATGACGCTCGAGTTTGCAGAAAATGTGTTTGGGGGAACGCTTGTTTACAGGCATGCGGGCGGAACGACCCCCTACTTTGAAGATTTGCTGGGGAATGCGGTGGCGAACGGCGAGAGCACAAAAATCTCAGATGCCATAACCCCGATGTTTGCAGTAAGCACCGTTAACTTGATCGACCTCAACGCGCCCACGCCCGCCGTGTTTCTGGAATTCACCGTTCTTGTCAAAGGAGCGTTAAACGTGTCTGACTGGCGCATAAACGGGAAACAGCCCGCATATTTTAGTAGTGGGCTTCTCAATGGTGGGGGGGATCCAAGGGCGTTTCCTTTCACCGAAATCATCACGTCTGGCGGCTTCACGGTTGTTTGGGTGCATGTGGATATTTCGGTGTGCGATGGTGTCGTGCAGGTAGACTATGTGGCCCCGGAAGACAGCCCGCTGTCTAGCGTGTCCGGAGCCGTAAAGCTGGAGAGCATGGGGGCGTCTGACTCGTGCAGCTATCTTGTGCCTCACAAGGCAGTGTTTGCGGATAGCAGGACGCTGTCTGTTACCTTTAACCGCCCGCCTCGAGTCCTAAATCCCAATAGCTTTTTGATTGACGGGCTTGGCCCCATTCTGGGCCACCAAGAGCACGAGTCCAGGACGGTCACTCTCCACACGCGGGACGCTGCGGTTGCTGGATCGGCCTACACCGTCACAAACAACGACATAAGAGACACGCAAACCAGGGCGCGCCAGGTGCTGATGAGCATGAAGGCGACGTACATGGACAAAACTCCCCCGACGGCCACGGCAGAGTATGGCGTGTCCGTTGATAGCAGCGGCTCTAACAGGTTCACGCACATAAAGCTGTACCTCAGTGAGCCTTTAGACGCCAGCACGTTTGCAGAAAAGACGTTTACAAGTAACGTTCCTTCACTTGGGAGCCTTGGCGCTTACTACTTTCCAGGAGAGCGCGTGGTGTACCTAATACCACAGAATGAAATTGGGCGCGAGGCAGTTAGCGTGTCCGTGCCCAGAGGCATAGCTGATGTCAATGGGGTTGCCCTTGCGCACGGAGAAAAGGCGGTGGGCAATTACCGAGCCCCTGCCTTGCGCCTGAGCGCTGCCGGAGATCGCACGATGTTGATTACCGTGTCCGTGCCGTTAAGCGAAGAGTCGCTGAAGCACATCCGGATCGTGCCTAGCGTAGGAACCCTGTCAGTGTCACAAGAGGGAACCGTCATCACAGTCACCGCCGAAAATAGCTTTGAGCACAATCAGCCGTACTCTGTCTTCATGCCCGCAGAGGTGGAAAATGTTCGTGGTCGCAAGGTTGGATCTATGATTTCCGGGCCGGATTTTTTGTACACCGACACTGTAGCCCCCACCGCGACGGCAAGGTTCTCTGCCCCGCGGGAGATCATGATCTCCGCAAGTGAGCCCCTAGAGGCTACCACGGTCACGCCAGACGCCTTTATGGTCTCGCCTCCGCTAGGCCCCCTAGGTATAAAGTATTCCAGCGGGGGGCTCGAGGTGCTCCTAGAGACCTCCGAGCCGGCGCGGGCCGGGGTGGAGTACGCGGTGAGAGTCTCCGGCGTCGAGGATCGTGCGGGTCTGGCCCTCTCTCCCTCCATTCTGCGCGTCTCGCACGGTTCGTCGGCGATCTTCGCCGGTGCCGTGTTCACATCGCCGAGCACCATAGAGGTGGCGACCAGCGCGCCGCTAGACCCCGAGACGCTTGGGGGCATAAGCGTGTCAGGGCTGGGGAAGGCCACGGCAGAGTATGACGGGGCTGCAAGGGCGGTGACGCTCAGCACCCCCCGTGTGGCCGAGGGCAATGCGACGCACAGGGTGTTCGTGCCAAGAACCGTGCTGGGGGCTGACGGCGTGGCTGCCGGGCCGGCGGTGCTCGAGGCGGTGAACAATGCTGGTGGCAGGCCGGTGGCGGTGGGGGCGCGCACGACGCTTGACGGGCACGTCGCCGTGTCCTTTGACAGGCGCGTCGGGCCGGCGGCCGGCTCGCCGGGCTCGCTGGATGCCTCTAGATGGTCGGTGACGCCGGCTGATGACGAGGCTGTGAAGGCCAGCTCGGCCGTGGCCGTCGGCAAGACGGTCTGGCTCCGATATGGTGAGGAGGGCGACCTTGACAGGGTGAAGCGGGACGAGTCCACATACATGAACGTGTGGAGCCCGCGCGCCGCGTCGTCTGGGGCCGCCCTGACCGTGTCGTACACCCCGGGCGGCGGCGCGGGAGACGTGGCGGACACCACGGCTGCAAGGAGGCCGCTGGCCGCGGTGAGCTTGCCGGTGAAAGACGTGCTGCCGCCCACCTTTTCTGCCAGAACGGCAAGCGGAGCCACTGTCGTGACGTTTGACGGGGCGATCTCCGGGGGCACGTCCGCGGCCGACTGGCTCGTGGCCGGGACGCCGCCCGCCGGGGTCTCTGCCCTGGATCCCGGCTCGGGCGTCCCGGCGTCCGGAGCGCCGTCGGTCGCGCTTCCCGCGGGAACCACAGGGGTCGTGCTTCACCATGCACGTGCGACGGCGGACGCCGAGCCGCTGGTCGGCTATGCCCCGCAGGAGAGTGCCCTAGCCATAGTGTCAGGCGAGATCCCGATGGCGCCGTGGATCGCGCGGGCCGCCGACGGCGCGGGGCCTAGCGTCGTGGGGGCTGTGTTCGCCGGCCCCAGGATCCTGCACATAAGCTTTGACGAGGCGCCCAAGACTGCGTCCGTGTCGGAGGCCGCGTTCAAAGTTGCTGGCCCCGCGGGCGACGTAGTTGTGGACAGTGCCGACCATACGCCCCACTCGAGGACGGTCAGCCTAGAGCTAAAGTCCGATGTCTCCCCCGGTAGGCATTCAGTCAAGGTAACGGGCGCAGTCGCCGATATGCATGGCAACCCGGTTGCGGGAGAGCCAGTGGTTGAGGCGACGTACGTCCCCGCGGCTCAAGGAGAGCCGACGATTGAGGCAAAGACAGCCGCGAGCTCCATAACCGTCACGTTTAACCCGCCAGTCTCGGGAGTGACGTCGGGGGCTGCCTGGGAAGTCCGGGGCGTGGCGGTCGCGGGCATCTCGGCCGTGGGCGAAACCGCCGTGTCGAACCCCCGCGCGTCCGTGATTCCTCTGCCCCCCGGAACCACAACGATCACGCTAGACATGCCACGGGGCGAAACTGCGGGCGAGCCGATCGTGCGCCATGTGGGGGCAGGCATATCCGCCGGGGATGTCCCCCTGGGGGCGCGGGCGACCAAGGCGTCTGATAGCGCCCCGCCGCAGGTGATGTCGGTCGTGGGATCCGGTGGCGTGGCGCGCGTCGGCTTTAGCGAGCCCATAGCGTTTTCCGCGGGCGGCGAGGCGGCCCGTAACGGCCACTGGTCTGGCAGGAGCGCCGGCGGTGTTGTTCCGGTGACCGTTAGCGCGGACGGGGACAGCGCGCTTGTGATAAGGGCTCAGGGAGAGCTGACAAGACTTCGCTATGATGGATCCACGGCCGGAGGCGCCATAGTGGACGCGTCGGGAAACTTTATGCGCATGGATGAGCCAAGAGTGAGGGAGCTTGACCCCGCAGGGCTAGACTTTTCCGTGCACGTGAGTCCCGGGGAGGTTTACGCGGGTGGCCTCGAGGGGGCGCTTGTCCTGCCCGGAGTCCCGGTTTTTGTGTTTAGCGGCAACGACGGTGACAGGGTCGGCGTGCACCGCTACCGCAGCTCCACGACCCTCGGCATTGACGTGGCTCCCCCGCTTGTGGCCGGCAATCGGTACGAGGTGACGCCCCCGGCATTCGCCGACCGGAGGGGAATCGCGCACGTCGAGGCGCGGAGCTTTGTGTACGGCTCGGACGGCGACCCTCCGACCGCCGAGTCCGCCAGGTTTGCCGGCCCGCGCGAGGTGCGCATAACGTTCAGCGAGCCGCTGCGCGCCGTGCCGGCCGGCGCGGCGTTCTCGGTCACGCCGGCTGGCGGCGAGGCGATCCCGCTGTCGACCGATGGCGTCTCGCACGAGGCCGGCCTCCGCACGGTCACGCTCTCGCTGTCCACAGAAGCCTCGCCGGGCGCGCACGGGGTGCTCGTGCCGGCGACGGTCACAGACCTGGCCGGCAACGCCTATGCGACCCCCGGCACGCCGGTCACCGCCACGTACGACGCCGTGGCCCCCACCGCCGTGTCCGCTGCGTTCGCGGGAGAGCAAACCGTCACCCTCGCGGTGAGCGAGGCCCTCGACAAGGCGACCGTGGGCACGGTGCGCGTGCCCAGCCTGGGCTCCACGAGCGCCTCGTACACGGCCGGATCCACGACGGTGACGCTCCACACGCAGCTTGCCGCCGCGGCCGGCTCGTCGCATGCCGTCGTGATACCAGCCGGCGTGACGGACATCAATGGCGTGCCCCTTGCGCCGACTGTCCTGTGGGCCGCGCGCTCGGACACTGACCCGCCGGCGGCCCTCGGCGCGCGCACGACCTCGCCGACGACGACGGAGGTGGACTTTGGCGAGGCCGTGAGGCTCGGGAACTCGCCGACTCCGCAGCAGCATGCGGCGCATTGGGCCGTGACGGAGGGCCCCTCTGCCAGGGCCGTCACCGGCGCCGAGGTCGTCCGCGGCGGCCTCTCGGTGCGCCTCACGCACGCGCCCATCGGCGCCT
>RHFA01000179.1 GCA_003724275.1 Thaumarchaeota archaeon S13 | reverse complement strand
GCCGGCTCGCCATGGTCGGCCCGTCCTACGAGGAGATGCTGCGCATGGAGGAGGAGGACAGGCGGGCAAACACGGAGTGGCTGCCAGGGGGAAAAATTGGTCTGGTCCACGGGTTTTCAGAGTTTGGCGCTAGGAGGGACGACTAGGATGGGGAACCGATTTAATTACATATTGTACCTACAGCAGCACAACATACTTTTGGCCATACTGTGCCAGCACATGGACATCAAGGCGTCGATATTCCTGTCGTTTGTGTCCGTCATGCTGTTTGCATACGCGTTTAGCCCTGTTGGGGAGCCAATCGTGTTTATTCCTGCCCTGGCGTTTGCCATCGCGTACCCCATAAGGTGCGGGGCAAAAATGCTGGCGTCAAGGCCAATAAAGTTTGGCGGTATGGATTTTGCTGGATATGACGTGTTTGCCGCTGGCTCAAAAGAGGACATTGACATGCAAAAATCGCTTGTGCGCGCATACAACGGGGCAATTGCGCACAACACCGTAACGCTAAAGGACAAGCACAGGGACAACAAGAACATCATCCTGACGTCGCTGATGCTGTTCGCCTATGTGATGGTCATGACCGCCGTCGTAAGGTTCATCACGTCGCCCGGCGCGGGCATTCCCGGCGCCTAGGCGGGCAGGGGCCTGGACGGCCGGCCCACCAGTGATATACCCCCGCCCGCGCGCGGGCCCGCCATGGGCGCCCCGAGGTCGGTCCACAGCCCGCTCTTTGGGCACGTGCGCGAGTACATCCGGGCGCACGACGGCGAGGGCCTGGCCCTCCACGTCATCGTCCCCTATGTCCGCACAGGGACGCTCAGGGCGCTGCTCGACGGCGTCGCCTCGCGCGTCTCCATAGTCACGACGTGGGACGCGCGCGACCTCGAGTCCGGAGCGTCAGAGCTCTCGCTGTGGCCATACTGCCGCGAGCGCGGCCACGCGCTCTACCTCCACGGGAGCATACACCTCAAGGTCTTCTCGGCGGGCCTGCGCGGGTACCTCCTGTGCACGGGCAACGTCTCCGAGCGCGGCATGCGCGAGGGCGGCAGCCTCGAGATGGGCATCATTGTGGACCGCGCCCCGCCGGCGGACCGCATGTACCTCGAGCGCATCGTGGCCGGCGCGACGCTCGTGACAGACGCCGACCACGCCGCGCTGTCCGCGTGGCTGGACTCGCGGCCCGCGCGCGAGGGGGGCGGCCCGCGCGGCGCGCCGGCCCTGCGGCCGCGCGACGAGTTTCTGACCTCGGCCCTGCCGATGACGCGCGACGTCGAGGACGTCCTTGACGGGTATGAGAGGATTGCGCGCGGCGAGGAGCCGTCCGGCGACGCGACCACGGCCGACTGCATATACCACGACCTCGCAAGCTATGGGATACGCGCCGGCCTCGGCAGGGAGGGCGCGCGCGCCGAGCTCGCGCGCGCGTTCTTTGCGCACCCGTTCGTGCGGGTCGTCGACTCGATGATAGCCCCCGAGGCGTACTTTGGGAGGGTCAAGGAGTGGGTCCAGAAAAACTGCACCGACGTGCCCGTCCCGAGCCGGCGCGACCTGACGGGCAACGTGCAGGTCCTCTACTCGTGGCTAGAGCGCCTGGGCGGCGGCCGCTATGCCGTCGACGTGCCCGGCGAGCGCTCGCAGAGGATACGCAGGGTCGCCTAGGCGCCAGGGTTTAAGTGCCCCGTGCCCCTCCCGCGCGCCATGGCGGCGCAGGGGGGGCACGGTGCTAGTGCGGAGGTCAGGGCCGCGCCCGGGGAGGATCTCGCCAGGCAGGAGAACATCTTTGAGAGCCGCAAGGACGAGCTGCTAGCCAGGCACCCCGGCAAGTTCATCGCAGTCTGCGGCGACGAGGTATTTGTGGGGGACACTGACGACGAGGCCGTGTCAAGGGCAGAGGCGGCGCACCCAGGGCGGCCCTTCTTTTTGCGCATGCGCTATCCAGAGCCGGGGGAGGGGCAGGACGCCGGAGAGGAGGAAAGACACGTGGCGGCAGTTGACGAGGCCTTTGAGGCGGATATCGCGAGGCAGCGCGAGTTTTACGAGGCGCACGAGGACGAGCTGCTCGCCAGGCACCCGGGCAAGTCCATCGGCATCTGCGCGGGGGAGGTGTTTGTGGGCGACGACGGCGCCGAGGTCGTCAACAAGGCCGATGCCGCCTATCCGGACAGGGCAGTCTTTATCTCTGGACGAGAGGAGTTTGTCGGTGGATGGTGATGGCCATGCCCCTTAAAATGCGCGGGGACACGTTTTTTGTAGAGTGCAAGCTTGGTGGCGCAAACAAGCTCGACCTTTTGGGCGTCATAGACTCTGGCTCTTCGGTGAGCTTTTTGTCAGAAACGGCCTGTGAGCGCGCGAAACTAAAGTACAAAGGTTCCGAAAACAAGTTCATGTGCATCCACGGAAAAGGCCACAGGAAAATTGACGCAAGATGCTACCGCGGCGTGATTGTCGTGGGCACAAAGGCGGGAAGCGGAACAGTGTACGCGCTTGACGTCCGACCCACCGTGAACGGCATGCGCGTTGACGCGGTGCTGGGGCGCGACATACTGCGGCACTTTAGGGTGACGCTGGACTGGAGGGAAGGGACAGGATGGCTGGAAGAGTGAGCGTGGGCTCTGCCGGCGGCCACGGGAATATCGTGGCCACGACAACAGCACACTCTGAGCCCTGGCTAACGTCTTGCCGTGCGAACAGCGCTGCAAGCGAGGTAACTGCAACCGTAACAAAAACCCAGATAAAGGATTTCGTGACTACTCGGCAATAAGGCCAGAGCTGACCAGGTCTGCATATACCTGCTCGACATACTCTTTCGAAAAGTCGCGCTTGATCTCTTGCACGCGTTCCAGCAGCCTGCCACGACTGCCTTTCATGTACGCTTCGAGCGTAAAAATCAACGTTGTTGCGATCTCTAGCCATCTCACGTCGTTGTGGCCTTTCGCAAATTTTAGAAAGTCTTCCTTTTTGGCCCATCCTTCAAGCCCGCCGCTCGGCATGTCGCATATGTCGCGTATCCTAAAATAGTCGTTTGCTAGCTCAATAGAATACGGGCCGTGCAGGTGCAGGCTGTGGGAATATCGAAACTCCAGGCCAAACCTGCACTGCGCCATGTACACTAGCTTTTGTGCCTTTATCCTCGTGTCCAGCGTAGAGTCGTTTGGGTTTGTTTTGCAGTTTATGAGGCCATGGTCACACAGGAGCCTCAGGAACGGGGCAATGTTGCCGTCAGCCTCCTTGCTTCCATGTGGCATTGGCCTGCCGCGCGCAGGATCGAGCGCTGCCTCGTGACTGGCCAGGGGAGGAGCCAACTGCTACAGTTGGGCCTTCCGGGCGGAGGCACCTGCCTCCCGCGGTTGCGCGACAACTGGCCCGTTCATTGCGAGCAGCGCCACACGTGGACAATTTAAGCCGTTGTGACCGTTCTGGCTGCCATGGCGAAAGCCCGCGAGGAAAGGGGCGGGCTTGGGTTCGCCGCTGCCGTGCGCGCCACGCGCGCCCTGCGGGCTCCCTTGGCGCGTTGGCCACGGCCGGCGTGGCGTTTGGGCAGGCCTCGATGCGGCAGGCCGGACTGGCGACAATCTGGGATTTTGGGCCACGGGCGCGCTGGCCGGCACCCCGCAGGCCAACGTCGCGCCGGCCATGTTCCCATGGCCGCCCGAGCGGTTTTCGTGGCCAGAACTGGCGGGCGTCGGGAAAGGCGGGCCAATGGCGGGCAGGCGTCTAGCCGCCGGCCATATTCCCCCTGCGAGGATGCGCGCCCGCAGCCCGTCCCTCCCGGCGCGGGGCCGCATGCCGCCGGCCGCCGCACAAATGACGCCTAGTGCCTGCCTCCCACAGCTTGCCTGCGCCTGCCCGCCGCCACGGCCCGCACCCAAAAGCCAGCCCGCCGGCGCCCCTATTTCGCAAGCGCGCCGGCGCCGCGGGTCGCGGCCTCTTCCAGCGCGGCCATCATGGGCAGCCTCCTGCCGGCCATGTACTGCACGAGCGCGCCGCCGGCCGTGCTAACGTGGTCCACCTTGCCCTCCATGCCGTGCCTCCGCAGGGCCGTGCTCAGGTGCCCGCCGCTGACGACCGTCGTGGCCATCGAGTCGCAGACTGCGCCGAGCAGCTCGCGCGTGCCCTCGCCGTACCCCTCGCGCTCAAACGCGCCGGCAGGGCCGGACATGAACACGGTTCCCGCCCCAGATATGGTCCTCGCATAGTGCTCGACGGTCTTGCGCCCAATGTCAAGGACCGGCGAGCCTGCGGGTATCTCGCGCACGTCCACCTCTGTCCGGCCCGAGGGCCCGTTGACTGCCACGTCGACGGGCGTCATGAACGTTCCCGGATGCTCGCCGATGAGCGCGTGCGCGCGCGCGACGAGCTCGGCCTCGCCGCGCATGCCGAGCTCGCCGGCGAGCCTCCCCTGGGCCCGCAAGAACACGCTTGCGACCATTCCGGTTAGCAGCACGTGGTCGGCCCTGTGGCCCTCGACTAGCATGCTGATCGCCTCGAGCCTGTCGCGGACCTTTGCGCCGCCGAGCACGAGCACGTGCGGGGCCTTTGCGACTGACATTATCTCGCCTAGCCGGCCGACCTCGCGCTCGACTAGCCTGCCGGCGCACGCGGGAAGGGCCTGCGGCATTCCGACGAGCGAGGGGTGCGCCCTGTGCGCCGTCGGGAACGAGTCTAGCACGCACGCCTCAAAGAGGCCCGCGAGCCTCCTGACCATGACGGTCCGCGCCGCCTCCTCGGGGGGAAACTCATAGTTCTCCTCGGCGCACAGCCTGAGGTTGTCGAGCATTAGCACGTCGCCGTCGGCCATCTTTGGTATGGCCGCCGCGGCGGCCTCGCCAATGACGTCCTGCACGTGCGATATCTCGCGGCCGAGAATCCCCGACATTACCCTGGCGTGCGCGGCGGTTCCCGCATAGTCCGAGTTGCCGACCCTGCCCTGGTGCGAGGCGATGACGACCCTGGCCCCCTCGAGCGCCCTTACCGTCTCGGCGGCCTCCTCTATGCGGCCGGCGCCGGCAATCTCGCCGGTCTGCGGGTCCAGGGGGCAGTTTAGGTCGACCCTGAGAAAGACGGTCCGGCCGTGCAGGTCAAGGTCGTCTATTGTGAGAAACTGGGCCGCCGTGGCGCCGGCGCCTCGGGCGCGGCGATAAAACCGTTGGGGGAGGGCGGCGCGCCCCGGTTATATACTGGCCCGCCGCGCCGCGCGTGGCCCCGCCGCGATCGCCGGGTCGCCAGACACTGAAAGGCGGGTCTTGCAAAAGGCGCTCGCGCCTGGGCGCAGGCGCGCCGCTAGGCACATAATGCCATTTTTTGCGCCGCGGCGGCAGTTGCCCGGGATTGGGGGCGGCAGGGCCGCCATGGGGGGAACGCCTGCCGGCATGGCGGCAAGATGCGTTCCCGGCGCCGCCGCGC
>RHFA01000026.1 GCA_003724275.1 Thaumarchaeota archaeon S13 | reverse complement strand
GCCTGCGCGCGCGGACGCGGACCGTGAGGGACGCGACAAGCTCAAAGAGGTGGCGGCGCGAGGCCGGCACGCTCTTTGTCACGGGAACCGCGCCGCCACCTCTTTGAGCTTGTCGCGTCCCTCACGGTCCGCGTCCGCGCGCGCAGGCCGGCGCGCCTGAACGCGGCTGCCCACTCGGCGCGCGAGAGGAGGTGCATCGTTATGCCCATCTCGCGGGCCCACCAGCGCGTCGCGCGGTTTTCGGCGTAAAAGTCTGTCCCGCATATCAGCCTCGCGCCGGGCGCCATGCGGCGCGCTATGGCGGCCAGGGCCGCGTCCACAGAGTCGGCGTAATAGAGCGCCTCCATCGAGAAAACGAGGTCAAAGCGCCCCCGATAGGCCCATGACTCGACTGGGGCCGAGTCGTACCTCTCTTTTGCCAGGCGCGCCAGGCGCCGCGCCTCCCTGACCATGCAGGGGCTTAGGTCTATGCCGACTGCGGCGCGGCAGGCCGGCAGGGCAGCCATGCGCCTCACGAGCCAGCCGTTGCCGCAGCCGACGTCAAGAAAGCGAAACGGCGAGGAGAGGTCCTCGGAGGCCAGGCGCGCGGCGACGGCGCGCGAGTGCTCGAGCTCCATCTTTTCGGCCCTGCCGTTGGTGGCCCACATGTCAAAGGTCCCCCTCACCGTCGAACCGGCCACGGGCCGGCGCGCCGTGCCCGCCATGCGCGCCGGGGGCCGCGCCTAGGGTTTTATACCCACCCCGCGGGCCGCGCGCCCAGATGGCCTCGCGTGGGTACAGGGTTCGCGACATTAGGCTCGCGCCGCAGGGAAGGCGATCGTACGAGTGGGCCCGCGACCACATGACAATACTAAACAACACGATGGCCCGCCTGAGGCGGACGCGGCCCCTCAAGGGCGTGACCGTCGGGTTTTGCCTCCACATCACAAAGGAGACGGCCGTACTCCTCCTCGCCGCGCGCGAGCTCGGCGCGACCGTCGCCGCATGCCCGGGCAACCCAATGTCCACGCAGGACGACATTGCGGCGTTTTTGGCAAAGAGCGGCGTCCACGTGTACGCGTGGGCCGGCCAGACGAAAAAAGAGTATGACGCCTGCATTGCCAGCGTGCTGTCGCACGGCCCGTCGATACTCGTCGACGACGGGGCAGACATGAATGTCATGGCCCACTTTGACAGGAGGTTCTCGGGCCTCAAGGTCCTCGGGGCCACCGAGGAGACGACTGCCGGCGTGACGCGCATACGCGCAGTCGAGCGGGCAGGCCGCCTGCGCTACCCCGTCATCGTGGTCAATGACGCGCACACAAAGCACCTCTTTGACAACAGGCACGGGACGGGCCAGTCTACCGTCGACGCGCTGCTGCGCTCGGCAAACCTCCTCATCGCCTCAAAGCAGGTCGTCGTCGCGGGGTATGGCTGGGTCGGCCGCGGCGTCGCGGCGCGCTGCCGCGGACTGGGAGCGCGCGTCATAGTCACCGAGACGGACCCCGTGAGGGCCCTCGAGGCCCACATGGACGGCCACGAGGTCATGCGAATGGCCGACGCGGCGCGCAGGGGGGAGATATTTGTGACGTGCACTGGCCAGACGGGCGTCATCACGAAAAGCCACATAATGTCAATGCGAGACGGCGCGATACTGGCCAACGTGGGACACTTTGACGTAGAGATTGACACGAGGTTTCTGCTCAAAAAGTCGCACCGCGTGCGCGAGGTCAGGCCTGGCATGGAAGAGTGCACGATACGCCGCGGGAGGCGCGTGTATCTCATGGCCAGGGGCCGCCTAGCAAACCTCGTCGCCGCCGAGGGCCACCCGCCGGAGGTCATGGCCCAGTCCTTCTCAAACCAGCTCCTCTCCATACTGCACATACTCGAGAACCACGGCACGATGGGGCGCGCGCTGCACCGCGTCCCCGAGGAGATTGACGTGCAGGTGGCGCGCGACGCGCTCGCCGCGATGGGCGTCAGGATTGACCGCCTGACTAGGGAGCAGGCAAGGTACGGCGACTCGTGGTAGGCCTTGGCGCGCGCGGGCAGCTCGCGCATACGCGACGCGGGACTCGCGCCGCGCGGCCGCGCCCTGCACGACTGGGCCGCGGCCCGCATGGGCGCGCTGCGCAGCGCCGCCTCTTCACTAGGCAGCCGGCCGCTCGCCGGCCTCACCGTCGCGTTCTGCCTGCAGGTGACGCCAGAGACGTCTGTCCTCGTCCTCGAGGCCATGGGCCTGGGCGCGCGCGCCGTGGCGTGCGCGGGCAACCCGCACACGACAAGCGACGCCATAGCGGCGCACCTGGCCGCCTCTGGCGCAACCGTCCACGCGTGGGCCGGCCAGGGCGCGCGCGAGTTTGCCGCGTGCGCCAGGCGCGCAATGGACGCCTCGCCGGACATTGTCGTTGATGACGGCGCAGAGCTCTCTGTGCTCGCGCACACCAGGCGCGCCGGCCCGCGCATAGTGGGCGGGACAGAGGAGACGACGACGGGCGTGCGCCGCATGCGAGCGCTCTTTGCGCGGCACGAGGCGCGATACCCGATAATCGCCGTCAATGACGCGCGCACAAAGGCGACCTTTGACAACGCGTATGGGACTGGCCAGTCTGCCGTCGACGCGCTGATGAGGTCGTGCGGGCTGCTCGTCGCCTCTAGGGCCGCCGTCGTGGCGGGGTATGGGCCCGTGGGCCGCGGCGTGGCCGCGCGCCTGGGGGGCCTCGGCGCGCGCGTCATAGTCACCGAGACGGATCCCGTGAGGGCCCTCGAGGCCCGCCTGGACGGGCATTCTGTCATGCGCATGTCCGAGGCGGCGAGGGTCGGCGACGTGTTTGTCACGTGCACCGGGCAGAGGGGCGCCATAACGGCGCGCCACGCCGCGCTCATGCGCGACGGCGCAATACTGGCCAACGTGGGCCACTTTGACGTCGAGATTGACGTGGCCGGCGTGCGCGCGATGGCGGTCCGAACGAGGCGCCCGCGCGCGAACCTCGAGGAGCTCACGCTGCGCGGCGGGCGCAGGGTGCTCTTGGTCGCCGGCGGGTATGTCGCAAACCTCGTCGCCGCCGAGGGGCACGCGCCGGAGGTCATGGCGATGTCGTTTGCAAACCAGCTGCGCTGTATCGCGCACCTTGCGCGCCACGCCGGCTCGATGGAGCCGGGCATTCACGCCGTACCGCGCGAGATAGACGAGGGCGTGGCCCGCGACGCGCTGCGCGCCGCCGGCGTGCGCATAGACTCGCCTGCGCGCCGGACGCCTGGCCCGGCAGCAAGCGCCTAACGGCCACGTCGATCTCTAGCATGGCAGCCGCCACCTTTTCATCGCCCATGACGTCGCGACGCGACAGGCCAGAGCCGCCGGCCGGCATGGTGGCCACGCGCGAGCGGCACGCGCGCGACAGATGCGCAAGCCTCCTGTGAATGGAGTCGCGTGCGTCATACGTACGTATTGGACAGTACTCCAGGGGCCCTGTGTGAAAGTCTCTGTTGGACATTCGGCAGGCCCCGGAAAAAAACTCTCGCAGACACGCAGCGTTGAGCACGGCGCACAAGTAGTGCAGCTCGTCGAGCCTCTTTGACGAGTACCAGTAGGCAGTCCCATCCACCACGACTGGATGTCCATCGATCGTGCTAGGGATCACCGCAGACTGGAGAACAGAGCCGCTCTTGTTGTAGACCACCCTGTAACTGTGCACGCGCGCTGAGAACTGCGATGAGAACTTGCCGTTATAGTCGAGCTGTTCGGCCAGTGTAGGAGGTGCGGTCCGCTGCCTCCGCTCCGACCACTTCAGGTTGGCCACGGTCCAATAGTTGCGAAACAGCGATGCATCCTTGCCGTCCGGGAGACCGGAACTTCGAAGCCTTCCGTCAATAATGTCTGGAGCTATCACACGTTCTACACCCGCAAGTCCAAATGGCACGATGTTTTTGGAAAATACCCCTGCATACACAAATTGGTTTTCCGCCTTTCCGTCAAGGGTCAAGCCTGCCCACGTTCCCTTGGATTCGCGCGTCCTAAAGGTTGTGTAAACCTTTCGCACAAACGTTTCGTCAGGATCACACACAGCAAGAGCTTGCGGAAACAGCGTCGCTCCATTTCTAAATTTTCCCAAGTAGGTGCTCTTGGCAGTCTTCCACGTGCGCTGGTGCGCTGTGTCAAGCGCCAGCCGCGCCGCAGACCAGCGCATTGACGATACAACCCTTTTTCCCTCCTTGTTACGAAACGCCAGTATCGTGTCAGGCGCAAGCTTGGAACTGGTCTTGGACTTTGAGCCAAACATCACGCATGAGTCGGCCTGTGGGAACGGTGGATCTTTCACACCAAAGAGATCCCACGCTCCAGACAGGCTGGCCGTGCGCGACTCTATGTAGTTCTTTTTTGCGTACCACTGCCCAGTTCTGAACGCCTCCCAATGCCTACCCCTGATCGCTGAATAGGGCAGCACAAAGCCAAACTTGCCTCCGTTTCCAAGATAGTGGTCGACGCATGCCGCCACAAAGGTAGCGGCCAGGTCATTTTGCGTGGCAAGACGCCCACCTGACCACACGCCGCGCTCCGCCGCATGCCTCCGAAACTCGTCTTGGCGACCCGTGTCCTTGATAGAGTTGTACACCACCCATGGGGGATTGCCCACCAACAGGGCGTGATGGGAGCTGCCCGTGAGCCTTGCCCGCTGCCTCAGCTTGAAGGGCTGAATGAGGTTAAGGAGGTAGTATTTCCAGACGTGGTTTCGGTGGCCAATAATCTCGCGATGAAAAAACCTGCATGCGTCAAGCACGTATGACTGGTACTCGGGACTTGAGACGGCGTCAAAGAGTTCTACGGCTGCCTCTGGCCTAAATTCCTCTTCCGGGGTTTCTGCGATCTTAAAGAATGCAGAGATTTGCCCTTCAACGTCTCCCTCGAGGAGCGCTCCTGACGGAAGGAACACGTTTTTCTTGTCGTCAACGGGTATCTGCGTAAGGATCACGCCTAGTGCCCTTGCCTCTGTCTTTGCGTCCCACTGAACGCTGTCCCCAAGAAAAACGTTATTGGACGAGCCATCGGATCGCGTCACGCGCGCGAGAGCCATGGCCTTTGTAGCCTTTGCAAGCTCGACTGCGACGGGGTGTATGTCAATGCCGACGACGATCCTAGTGATGATCTCGGACTGCTGAGCCTGATCCCCGGCCAGCCCAGGAATTCTCGACGCCACGTCTTGGAGCCTCCGAACAGCATGGTACAGGAATGTTCCTGATCCACATGACGGATCCATCACCGTGTGGTCATAGATCCCGTTCATTGTGTTGATGAGCGCACTGCGGCACCACTCTTCATCCATTACCTCCTCGCATATGGCCTGAGCCAACCAGTCTGGCGTATAGTACTCTCCATAGTCGTGACGCAGCCGCGGTGGAATCGTGTTGTGGTACAGATCCTTGAGGACGTCACGACCGGCTGCTCGCCACTCGTACCTTGAAACTGCCTCAAGTATTTTGCCATACAG
>RHFA01000027.1 GCA_003724275.1 Thaumarchaeota archaeon S13 | reverse complement strand
GCGGCGTCTCGACGATGTGCCATGCCCTCCACGCGTTTGCGTCCGGCCGGGGGAGGGATGGCCCGCCATGACCATCATGCTCGTCCAGGACGAGACGCTGATCCGCGAGGCGCGCGAGTCGTGGGAGGTGAGGGACGGATAGACGGGTATTTGGTGGTCGCGCTCATGTATTTCATATGGGGGCTGTTCGTCTTTTCGATGATTGGGGGGTGGGGGCTCGTCACCGACGCCTGGAGGAGGGCCGCGGACAGGAGGTGGCGGAAACGGTACCTCAACCGGCCAAAAAAGAGGGGAAATGAAAGGGGAGCCATCTAGCGATGGCATAAGTCGCAGGCCGTGCGGGCCTGCCTCTGACATCATAGTCAAAGTCATGGCCGGACGCGACGCACTTGCGGGTCAACGTGGTTGGCACGGCCCAGCGCTGAATGTGCCCTCGAACAAACCGCCGGATCTCAAGCACGCAGCGCTATTCGCGCACGCCCTCATCGTCTCACACAGGGCGATATGTTGAGCGGTTCCGGGCTCAACCCACGGCGCCGCAGGGGTGGGGGGCAGCCCCATTTTATCCCCGGGGGCGTGGCGTGCCCTGTCGCCAAAAGCTCCCCGTGGCGGACGAGGCGGCGCGGCGCGCCCCGCGCCGGCAGGCCTCATGGCAAAAACTCCCTCACCATCCTGTCCAGCGCGACTAGCACCGCGCTGCGCCCCGCGTGGGCCCCGGCGCGTTTGGGCTCGATCTCGATGGCGCGGCCATAGGCTGCCAGGGCCTCGGCGTGGCGGTCCAGCGCGGCGAGCGCGTGGCCCCTGTATTCGTGGGTCTTGGCGTCGCCGGGCTCTAGCTCGGCGGCGCGGCTGTACTCGGCCAGGGCATCCCCGTGGCGGCCCATCCTTGTGAGCGTGTCGCCGCGGCCCACGCGCGAGCGCGCGTCGCCGCGGGCAAGCCTGATGACGAGGTCGCGCGCGGCCAGCGCCTCCCCGTGGCGGCCCAGGGCATCTAGCGCGGCGGCGCGGCCAATGTGGGGCGCAGCGTCGCCTGGCTCCAGCTCGGCGGCCCGCCCATAGGCGGCCAGCGCGTCCTCGCGGCGGCCGATCCCCAAGAGAAGGCCCGCGCGCCTACAGTGCAGGCCCGCGTCACCGGGACAGAGCCCTATGGCGCGCTCGCACGCGGCCAGGGCCTCGTCGCCGTCCGCGCGATCCCCATCCCCGCCGGAATCGGCGCCGGGGGCATCCCCGCCACGGCCGGCCGGGCGGGGGGTGCCTGTATAGCGCTCCATGACACGCCTGTCGTCGAGCTCTATGAAGCGGTCGTGCATGGCGAGGGCCTCCTCGGGGCGGCCGAGGCGCTCGAGGACAAAGGCCAGGTGGCCGTGGTGCTCGGCGTTGCCGGGCTCTAGCCTTGTGGCGCGGTCCAGCGCCTCGAGGGCATCCTCGTGGCGGCCCGCCCTGTCGAACAGCCTGGCGCAGGCCGCCGCAAGGCGCGCGTTCCCCGGGGACAGCGCGCTGGCGCGCTCGTAAAATCCAAGCGCCTCGGCGTGGCGGCCCAGGGCCAGCAGCGTGTCGCCGAGGCCGGCGTGGGCCGGCGCGTCGCCGGGGTCGAGCCTGGCTGCCAGGCCGTACGCGGCAAGGGCGTCCTTGAGGCGCCCCAGCGACCGCAGGGTGAGGCCCAGGCCGCGGTGCAGGGCGGGGTTTTGCGGGTCTGCCTCCACGGCCCGCGTGTGCGCGGCGAGGGACTCGTCGTGGCGGCCCAGGGCCAGGAGGGCCAGGCCGCGGCTGGCATGCACCCACGAGCCGTCGGGGTCGATCTCGGCGGCGCGGTCCAGCGACTCGAGCGCCTCGGCGTGGCGGCCGAGCCGCAGCAGCGCGTCGCCCAGGCCGGCGTGGGCCGGCGCGTCGCCGGGGTCGAGCCTGGCAGTCGCGCCGTACACGGCGAGCGCCTCCTCGTGGCGGCCGAGCCGCAGCAGCGCGTCACCGCGGCCGCGGTGCGCCTCAAGGCATCCCGGGTCTATCCCGGCGGCGCGGTCCAGCGCGGTGAGCGCCTCGGCGTGGCGGCCCAGGGCCAGGAGGGCCATGCCCCTGTGGACGTGCGCGTCGGCGTTTTTGGCGTTTGTGGCGATGACGCGGTCGGCGTACTCGAGCGCCCTCTCGTACCGCCCCATGGGGGAGCCGGCACGGCCGCGGTGCGTCACGAGGCACTCCGGGTCTATCCCGGCGGCGCGGTCTAGCGCGGTGAGCGCCTCGGCGTGGCGGCCCAGGGCCAGGAGGGCCATCCCCCTCTGGACGTGCGCGTCGGCGTTTTTGGCGTCCATGGCGATGACGCGGTCGGCATATTCGAGATCCCTCTCGTACCTCCCCATGGGCAAGCCGCGCGCGGGCGCGTATAACAACCTGCTGCCGCAGGGGCCTGCAGGAGGCACGGGGGACGAGCCGGCCGGTTCACGGCGCGCAGGCCGGCGCGGTTGAGCCCGTGGCCTGCCGCCTTGCCTTCTCGGCCTCTGCGCTCCTGCCTAACGCGGTCAGCGCCGCGGCGCGGCCGGCGTGGGCATAGGCGTGGTTGGGCTTGATCGATATGGCGCGGTCGTATGCGGCGAGTGCTTCCTCGTGGCAGCCGATCTTGAACAGCGCAAAAGCGCGGCCGGCGTGCGCCCACGCGTCGTTAGGGTCAATCTCGACGACACGGCAATAGGCGGCAAGGGCCTCGGCGTGGCGGCCGAGCTCTAGAAGCTCGTATCCCGGGATGTTGTGCGCCACTGCCGTTCCGGGGGCAAGCTCGAGCGCACGGTCGCGCGCCGACTTGTCGCCAGGATCAATGTCTAGCGCCTCTTCATACGCGGCAAGCGCTTCCTCGTGGCGGCCGAGCTCGGACAGGGCGTCGCCGCGCCTGAGCTGCGCCAGCGCGTCGCCGGGGTCGAGCTCGACGGCGCGGTCATAGGCGGCCAGGGCATCGCCGTGGCGACCGAGCTCGGACAGGGCGTCGCCGCGCCTGAGCTGCGCCAGCGCGTCGCCGGGGTCGAGCTCGACGGCAAGGCCGTACGCTGCCAGGGCGTAGTCAGGGCGACCGAGCTCGGACAGGGCGTCGCCGCGCCTGAGCTGCGTCCGCGCGTCGCCGTCAATCAAGGGGGTGCGGTCATGGCGCGTCCGTATGATTTCGGGGTCGAGCTCGACGGCGCGGTCATAGGCGGCGAGAGCCTCGTTGTGGCGGTCGAGCCTGAACAGGGCATCGGCGAGCTTGAGCTGCGTCCGCGCGTTATCGGGGTCAAGGCAAAAGGCGGCGCCATAGGAGGATAGGGCCTCGGCGTGTCGCCCGAGCCCTAGCAGCGCGTCGCTGCGGCCGCGATGCGCATCTAGGCACTCCCAGTCTATCCAGATGGCGCGATCCAGCGCTTCGAGGGCATCCTCATTGCGGCCGAGGGCCAGGAGGGCCATCCCCCTGCGAACGTGCGCAGTAACGTTTTTGGCATTCATGGCAATGGCGCGGTCGGCGGACTCGAGAACCTTCTCGTGCCATCCCATGCGCGCGCCCCGGCACTAGGCCATATAACAGCCTGCCGCCAGGGCGCGGGGGCACAGCGCAGCCCCCCGCCTGCCCCCGGGCAGCTAGCTGCCTGCTTCCTCGACCTTCTCGACGCCAAACCTGACGCCCCAAGGGCACTCTGGCAGGCCCCGGGGGGGCTCGACTACGCCACAGTGCCTGGTCACCGCTATCCCGTCGCTGGTGCAGTCTATGGCGGTCGGCCCGTGGGCAAACACTGGGCCCTGTACGGAGGACAGGGCGTACGCGCAGTCGTGCGGAACCTCAGGGTGGTACAGGAACGCAATCCCGTCCAGGACGGACATGTTTCGGTAGAGATGCTCGCCCCCGTAAAAGGGGTACCCCGCCACCCAGCTTGGCGTTCGCCCGTCGTTTCCAAAGAGGGCCACGTACATTCCAAGGTTGACAATTACCGTGTCAAGGCGCAGCTCGCTCGGCCTAGGCGCGTTTAGGCCCCCGACAAACCTTGCTAGGCCGTCAAGCGTCGAGTTCCACCGGTACGCGTACGTCTCGCCAACCGCGCCAAGGCCGTGGAGGAGCTCAAGGCACATGTTGTCCTCGTGTTCTGCAATTGTTGACCCCAGGTCGCGCTCAATGCACTTTGGGAACGGCGGGAGGCCGTTCCCAAGCGCGCCGCGCGGAAACTCTATGGCTCTCGGGGACATCGGCCCGATCTCCTTCCACTCCGTCTCCACCCTGACGCCGTCCGGGCCCCTCGTGGGAACGTCAAACTTTACGCTTGCCGGCTGGCCGTCCCCCACGCGGCATACGCGAAACGCCGCCGGCAGCGGCGCCACTGGCGCGTCGCCATGTCCCGTGGCGGAGTTTGGGTCTTGCCACGCCAGGCCCGGAACCGGAGCCGCCTTGCCTAGGTCAAGGCGCTCCGGGGAGGCCTTCCCCCGGGAGGGCTGGCGCGCAAGGAATGACCTGTGGCACCCCACGGCTCCCGTAGGGTCCACCACGACGCCAGAGCCGGCCTCAAACGCGCAATACGTCGTCCCGTCGCCGGGGCAAAAGCGCCTGGTCTCCGTCCCCGGCTCGCACCCGCCGGCCCGGCGCAGGGTTTCGCCGGGTCGATAGGCCGCCTTTGCGTTGCAGTCACAGTTGCCCAAGAGGCGCCTGACGGCCCTGGGCAGGGTCGTCCTGTCCGCGCTAGAGTAGTGGTCCATCCGGCGCGGCCGTGGCGCGCGCGTGGTATAAGTGTATGACAGAGGCCCGCGCCTGATCCTAGTGGCGGCGGGCCGGCGCGACCCACGCCTGCCCGGACGCCCGCTGCCGGGGACTCTTAAAATAAGGCCGTTCGCCGGCCCGCGCGAATGGCGCAAGTCCTTGATAGGGCAAGAGGGCGCATGGCTCCCATCCCCAGCGCAGAGGAGGCGATGGGCACGATCGGCCCGATACTCGCCGAGCTGTGCGCCGGCCCGGTGCCCGTGGTTCCGCCCACGCGGATCGAGCGGCGCGCGGCGGCCGTGGGCGCCGGTGTGGCGCGCAGGCGGGCCATCAGGGGCAGGATGGGAATTCATGCCCTCGTCTACCTGGCAAGGTACAAGTTTGGCTGCCCCGGCCTCGACCCCTACAACTTTGCGGCCTCGGCGCTGCATGGCGTGTACTCGCCGGTCCTGGCCCGCACGATCTGCTCCCTAGAGGAGATCGGGCCCCCCGGCGGCATGGCGTGGGACGAGGGCGGCAGGTTTGCCGCGCTCGTGCGCGACCACGGCGGGGACGGCGAGTGGCTCTCGGCCGCTGAGGGCGCGCATGTCCGCAATTTATGACGACCTCTGCGAGATGGGCCTGCTGGGGCAGCCCGTGCTGGGGCCGTGGGAGCACGGGTTTTACTGAGCGCGGCTATTCCGGCACACCAACAACAGCCGCCACATTCCGCGTCATGCTGTAGTTCCGGCAGCGGGGTTCCCGCCGTAGAGGTCTTGCTCTTGCTTGAACACATGCCGCTTCTCCACAATGTCCGATGACAGGTTGCGGCACGACCTGGCCAGGCTCTCAAGCAGCAGGTCATACATCTTCTCGTCATCGTCGTCTTCCTCCCCCATTCCCAGGCAGGCGCGCCCCTTCCTGAGCCTCTCCAGCAGTTTGCCGTCGCCGTCCCTGTGCACCCTATAGTTTCTCCAGTCGTTCAGGACAAAAAACGGCACCATCAAAGATGCCACGTCGGCGGACAGTTTTATCTTTATCCAGCTTGTCAGGGTGTTGAGGCTCCCCCTGGTTTCTCCGTTCGGCCCGGGCATGCTGCCCTTTATCCTTCCCGTGTCGATTGTCTCTATGCACAGCATCACAAGGTTGACTAGCGCCTGCGTGATGTCCCTGCGCCACGCGCCTGGCCTCTCCAGCCTCTCGGCAAGGCGCCTGTCGGCATGCCCCAGCCCGTGTATGGCAAACCCCGCGTGCGCCCTTGACACCTCGGCGAGCTCATAGAGGGAGATCTTTAGCCGCTCCTCTGCCGAGCCCTCCGGGTTCAGCCCTAGGAGGCCCTTGTACAGGCCCGAGACGACGTCGTGGTCTGACTCGACGTTGTGCGCCTTCATGCGCTCCTGCTCGCCCTGCGGGATCCTGTCAAGGTCCCCCAGCCAGCAGAACACCCTGCCGTGCCTGTTCACGCCATAGTCCAGGGAGGCCCCGCCGGGAAACGCGATTTGCCCGTGGATCCCCCGCATGTCCACGCTGTACTCCCCGCGCCGCCTGTACCACAGCAGCACGTCCCAGTCAAAAAACACAGGGACGCGATGCCCCTCGGCCTCCCCCTCCCTATGGGAGAGGCCCGCAGTGACCTCACAGTCCGCGCTACAGTACTTGAACCCCGCGGCGGCGCAGAGTCCAAACCTTTGCTCCCTTGGCGCAAACTCGCACGTTTTCTGGCCGGCCGCCCTGGCCGCCTGAACGGCATCGCTGACGGGCCTTGCCACGCTGTCAGGCACCACGGTGTTCTTGCACGTCATGCATGCCATCACGGGAATGCTCCCAGTCACCACCATTCCGTGCATCTCGAGCCTTTCGCGAAACTCCACGGCAAACCAGTCCCCGCAGCTGCACCTTGGATCTGGCGTTTCGCCTTTTGTGTCCCCGCTTCCCGGCCTCCTTGCGCACATGGCCGGCCTACCTCCAGCTCGCGGGGGGAATGTCGCCCATCACGAGCCCGCCCCCAGGTCACCCGCGCGCGAGCGCACGCGCTCAAACGCGTCCACGGCGGCACGCCTTGTGTATCCCAGGCGCCCGTCGAGCATGCGATCCACAAACTCGTCTCGCGTCTCCCCCTCGCGCAGGCCTCGGACCGCAAACGTTGCCATCTGCAGCCACCTCGTGTCGCGCCTTTCCCGGACAATGTCCACAAGCGCGTCAAGCGTCTCGGGGCGTTCCCCAAAAGGGTCGTCCCCGCCGCGGCCATGGCGGTGCGAGTGGAGATCCAGGGCAAGGTCTCCCGAGTGCGCACCGCACTCCAAAAAGCGAAACGTGTAGTCCAGGCGCGCGCCAAGCATGGACGCGATATACGCAAGCTTTTGGATCCGGTGGGCGACAAAAAACTCGTCAATCTCGTCGTCCTCGCGCAGTATCCCGCGCTCGCGCAGGCGGGTCGCAAGCCGCGTGGCAGTCCCAATGCGCCTGGCGCGCGCGGCGCCCATGGCCTGCCCCGGCCGGCGCAAGTTACCCTCCGGGGGAACAGCCCGTCCGGCGGCGAGCCGGGGAGCGGCGAGGTCCGGCGGCGAGCCAGGCCGCACCGGCGTTGCCTCGCGCCAGGCCGTCGCGCCAGGGCCGCCCTGCCAGCCCGGGGCCGGGCCTTGCGATCTAGGCGGGGATCCGCCGCCTCTGCCTTTCACGGGGGACGCGGCGGCCGGTCCAGCATTAAGCGTTTGTCGGGATCCTGGCGGGCAGGCTGTCAGCTCCCGGGACCGCCTCCGCGGCTGCGCGCTGCCGGGTTTGTGGCCCACGGAGGGGGCCATGGGCGGGCAGGCCTACGTCGCGGAGCGCCCGGGCGTGTTCGCTTCCCCCTGGCAGCGCGCGCCCTTATGCGTGGCCAAGGCTCCCGGCCAGCCTCCATGCCTCCTCGGCCTCTGGCTCCCTGCCGAGCGCGTCAAGGGCCGCGGCGCGGCCGGCGTGCGCTTCGGCGTGGTTTGGCTCGATCTCTATGGCGCGGTCGTACGCCGCCACGGCCTCCTCTAGGCGGCCCAGCGCGCGCAGGGTAGAGGCCCGCGCGCGGTGCGCCACGGGCAGGCCTGGGCTGCACTCGGCGGCGCGGCCGTACGCCTCAAGCGCCTCCTCGAGGCGGCCCAGCTTTGTGAGCATCACGCCGCGGTGGAGGTGGGCCTTTGTGCTGCCGGGGTTTAGCGACACGGC
>RHFA01000009.1 GCA_003724275.1 Thaumarchaeota archaeon S13 | reverse complement strand
GCCAGCGTCGAGGAGGCCATGGCGTCGCTGGGGGCCTCGTAGGGGCCGCCGCGCCGGCAAACACTGTCCGCGTGTGCGCATGAATGCGCGCCGCCCATGGGGGCCATTGCCGTTTGCCTCGCGCTGTGGGATCCGGCACGCGCGGCAGCAGGCCGGCCGCCACGCGCCTGCCGCCACGCATGGCACGCAAACGCCTCCATGTTCGGGCGGACAACCGCGCCACGCGCGCCGCAAGCGGGCGCATTTGCACCGCGCGCATGGGGGGAGCCCAGGCGGAAACCGAAACAGGCGCCCGTTGCCTCAACGCGCCCCCGCATCCATGATGGTGGGGATCTTGCGCAGCGCATGTCGCCAGAGAGCGGCATGTGGGATAATCGCGGAATGTGCGAATAACGCACCCGCGCCGCAGCTCCCGGGCGTGATTGGCACTTGCGCCTTGGCAACGTTGGGCACGTGACACTAGCCAGATGCGGGCGTGGGGTTGCCTCGGGACGCAGGCACCCTTGCCCTGGCCTCGGCGATGCGCCTCTGGACTATGGCAATCCGAGCGTCGGCCTCATCCCGGCCCATGACCACGTCAATGAACATTGGCAGCGGGCCGGTCGAGGGCGCATCTCCGCCATCCCTGCGGGCGCGCATCTCCCCTTCAACCTCTCCAGGCGTAATGTCCGCAAGCACTCCCGTCAGGCCAAAATGGGCGCACGCGGCCTTGAAGTCCCCAACGTCTATGAGGCTCACGTGGAGAAAGTGTAGCACATAGGAGGGGCCGCGTGGGGATGTCTGGCGCAGCAGCGACTCGACGTGCTCGCGTGTCATGTTGACGGTGTGGCCTGCCCTGTCCACGGGATATGCCTCGCCACCGGGGGCGGCGGGCTTGCCGCGCATCGTCCTCTCGATCGCACGAATGTGGTCCATGACGTGGGCCTCGCTCACGGGGCAGCACGCCTTGGGGCAAGTATATGGCTCATGCGCAAAAATCGGCGCGCCGGCCGGCAGGGCACCGCGCCTGCCTGTCGCGCGCGGGCAGAGCCCACACATTCCAAAAGTAGGCCCCGCGCCTCGCGCGCCCAAAGGCCGCGCCAATCCTTAAAGCAGGGAGCCGCGCAGGCGCGCGCGTGATCGGAAAAGACGATCCAGAGCCGACGCTGGCCGACCACGGTGCCACGATGAAAATGCTGAGGGCAAAGGCGGGCAACGACGAGCAGGCCCTCATAGAGATCAGGGAGTGGGGCAGGAGGCGCGAGAGGCGCCTCCCCGTCCTGCGCGCGTTCGCCGCGCTGCTGCGCAGGCACGGCCTGGTCGCCGCCGGCACGGGCAGGGTGGACAGGGACTTTGTCGTGGCGCAGTGCTTTGCGATAGCCACGAAACACGGCCTGGACATGATGGACTATGAGTACCGCGACAGCCAGTCCGGTCCGCTTGCGGCCCTGATGATGATCGACCTGCACGCCGTCGGGCTGGACGCAACCGCGCCCACTGGCGGCCTCTTTCCGGATGCCGCCTCTGAGCGCGCGTTCCTGGAGGAGGTTGCCGGCAAGGATCTCGGCGAGCTTGGCCGCATGGCGCGCGACGCCGTGATACCAGAGCTCGAGCGCATGATCCTCGCGTGAGCGCGGCGGCGCGCAGGGCAATCTTTTTTAGCTGACGCCACAAGGGCGCCCCCATGGGGCAGGAGGCAGCGCGCAGCCGCGGGGACGCCGCCCCCTCCTGATCGCGGTTTCCGTCGGGGTGGCCGTCACGGCTGCCGCACTGCGCGGGGACGTGCGCGACCTCGGGACGGCCGGAAGCCTGGCCTCCATCCTTGCGCTCCCGATAATGGTCGCCATCTTTTACGCCGCGCGCCTCCTCCACCGCAGGATGCGCCGCTCAAGGGTGGCCTCGCTTCGCAGGGATGACATTCGCGACAGGGCGCACGTGATCATCACGATCAACATGTGCAGGTCACTGGCTCTGGGGGCGCGAGGATCCGATCCGTGCTCGCCGGCGGCCATGTCGGCGATGCGCGATGTGGCTCGCCACATTGGCGATGCCAGGACGACGTACGGGCGCTTTCTCACCGAGCAGGGAATGCGGATTGCCGAACAGGTGCATGCCGCCGCGCTCAACACAATAGAGGGCCAGACATGCGCGCCTGCGGACTTTTCCCACATCTTTCATGCGCTCAGGCGACTCGACCCTGAAATCCTCGACATTGATGACGCCTCGCTGGTGAGGCGGCGCGAAGAGGAGGCCGGAGCCGGGGATCCCGGCCCGGAATAGGCTCGCCGTCAGGGATTCCGGGGATCCCGTGCCGGATCCACGGCGGGGCGCCATGCGGGTATGGACGGCCGCGCGTCCAAAAAGCCCGCCACCGGCCCCAACGCGCCGCCCATGGCGCTCGACTCGCGCGCAGCGCTTGCGCGCGCGCGCAAGAGGGCCGGCGGATCCCAATGACGGCGCCCGCCCCGCCGCAGGCACGGCCGGGCGCGGTGCCCGGCCGGGATCCCTAATCGGTCTGTTTGGGCCGGGCCCGGGGCCTACATTTGGAATGCGTGGGGCCACGGGAACAGTGGCGCTTTGGGGGACTTTGCGGCGCAATGGCGGACAGGGCGGGGCGCGGCCTTGACGCTTCCTGTGGCGCTAGTCCGGCAGCCTTGCCAAAATCTGGGAGATCTCGGCCTCGCACAGGCGCACGTCTCGGCCTCGCGCGGCGCCGCTAAGGCGGTCGAGCCTTCCGACAAGCCAGAACATTCCCTGGTCATACGCCTCGTTCTCTGGGTCTGTCTTGAATTTTACGAGCTCCTGGTACCTCTGGTAATGCACTGGGTTTGCGTTGTGCCGCCTGTACGGGTTTTCCGAGTCGCCGTCGCATATGATGGCCCATGACGCCATTCCGGCCAGCGTGTCACGCAGGTACTTTGACACCATGCCCGTGCGGTCACCAAGAATCCCCCTAAGCGTAATGACCCTGCCGCACATGTGGTCAAAGTGCAGCGCAAGCAGCTTTAGCCCGTCCAGCCTTAGGGGCACTTCGGGATGAATTATGGCGTACTTTCCAGGGGGCTTTGAGTGCCTGTCCACGTTCCTGTCCCCCAGGTACATGGCCACGTCCTTGAAGAACACGGACATGTTGCCGCCGTGCCCGTGCGTCTCCCTGGCCTGCTCGCCTCCAGTACCGCCGCCATGGCGCCTGCGTCTTGCTAGGACATAGTGCCTGCTGGCCTCCTCAAATGACATTATGGACATGACAATCGAGGCCTCATAGTGGCCACCTTTGTGGAGATCCGCGGCAAACTTGTCCAGAACCGCCACGTGGTCCTCGAGACTCTGGAGCACGGCATGCATGCCGCCTGCGGGCATGCCGCCGTCGTCCCAGTAAACCCCGGCCTCCGGAATTTCACCTGACGCCTCCATTATCTCGGCAAGGATGGGATCGACGCCCGTCCCGCAATCTACATGGCCGTGGCCGTTCCCGCCCTCCGCAGGCGTGGCTGATCCTAGGGACGCGACTGCCAGAGAGACCGCCTCTTGCAGGCGCTCGGACACCCTGCGCAGCCTTGACGTGCCCAGCGCGCACTCTAGCGTCATGGCGGCCCCTCTTGCGTACTCGCGTCTCGCCGCAAGGCGCCTTATCGCGTCTATGGTTGAGGCGGCCATGTCGATGTCTGGCCTGGCAGGGGAGGCCTGCCCTGCGCCGCCCGTGCGTGCCGCGCCACGCATCTTTTGCAGGGACATGGCAATCCTCTTTTTGTGCGAGTCTATCTGGCTCCTGTCCTCTGCCGTCACGCCCCTGCCGTGGCTCTCGCACGAGTCCAGGACGTGGTACTTGGCGGCCTCCTCTAGGCACACGACAGCAAAGAATGCCGCCGGCGCGTGCCCGCCCATGTCGTGGAGCCACGCCGATGCCCCCTGGATCATCCGTATGTGGTCCAGCAGGCCGCCCTTGGCGGAGGCGGCCTGCACCGCCGGAACCATAATCCCCTCGCCCCCCATGCCGGGGCACGCTACGCGGGCACGGCATAAATAGATAGGGCCTGGGGCTGGGTCTCTGCGCGCACGGTCGCGGAACGGGGGCACGTTGCTGCGATCCGGCCGCCGCGGGCGGGATTTCTCGCGGGGTTTTAGCCAACGGTTTTATTGCGACCCCTGCCGCAGCGACCGCATGCGGCGCGGTGTGATCGCGCTCTTGGCGCCGGCGGCGGGGATCCAGGCCGCGGGGAGCGGGGGGCATGGACAGGTCGGCTAGGCTCTACGAGCGCGCGAGGCGCGCCGTGGCCTCTGGCGTGAACAGCCCCGTGCGCCACTATGACCCCTACCCGTTCTTCGCCGAGCGCGCCTCCGGCGGGGCCGTCTGGGACGCCGACGGGCGCAGGTATGTCGACCTGTGCGGCGCGTACGGCGCGATGCTCCTTGGCCACCGCAACGCCGCCGTGGTCTCGGCAGTCTCGCGCCAGCTGCGCCGCGGCACGCTCTACTGCATGCCCACTGCCGGGGAGACCGAGCTCGCCGAGCTCATATCGCGCGACTATCCGTCGATGCGCCGCGTGCGCCTCGTCAACACGGGCCTCGAGGCGACGATGGCGGCGATCAGGCTCGCGCGCGGGCACACGGGCCGCCCCAAGATAGTAAAGTTTGACGGGTGCTACCACGGGGCCCACGACTATGCGCTAGTGCGCGCCGGCTCGGGCGTCGCGCACTATGGCCTCGCCGACTCGGCCGGCTCGCTGCGCGCCGCGGCCCGCCAGACGCGCGTGGCGCGCTACAACGACGCCGCCTCGCTCGAGGCGGCCATGGACGACGGCGTCGCGGCCGTGATCGTCGAGCCCGTCATGGCCAACATGGGGGTCATACCGCCGCGCCGCGGCTTTTTGCGCAGCGTCGCCAGGATTGCGCGCTCGCACGGGGCACTGCTCATATTCGACGAGACCGTCACGGGATACCGCCTGGGCCGCGGCGGCGCGCAGGGCGCGTACGGCGTGAGGCCTGACATCACGACGCTCGGCAAGGCCCTCGGAGGCGGCCTCCCGATAGCTGCCCTCGGAGGGAGGCGCGACGTCATGGAGTCCCTGGCGCCCATGGGCCCCGTCTATGAAGCGAGCACGTTCGCCGGCAACCCCGTATCAGTCGCCGCGGCGATCGCCTCGGTCAGGGAGGCCGCGCGCCTCGGGGCCCGCATGTACGCGCGACTTGACCGCGAGTGCGCGGCCCTGGCCTCGAGCGTCTCTGACGCGGCGGCCTCGCGTGGCATTGCCCACACGGTAAACCGCGCCGGCTCGATGTTCCAGGTGTTCTTTTCGGACGCGCCCGTGACTGACCGCGACTCGGCGATGGCCGCCGACCGCGCGCGCTTTGCGCGCCTCGC
This sequence comes from Thaumarchaeota archaeon S13, assembly GCA_003724275.1. Lineage (GTDB taxonomy): Archaea > Thermoproteota > Nitrososphaeria > Nitrososphaerales > Nitrosopumilaceae > JAHRAL01. The sequence continues at coordinate 146 of RHFA01000009.1, read as the reverse complement.
CGCGCTGCTGCGCGAGCGCGGCGTCTTTGTGCCGCCGTCGCAGTTTGAGGCGTCGTTCCTGTGCCACGCGCACACGCGCGCGGACCTGGCGCGCGCCGAGCGCGCGTACGGGGACGCCATGGGGGGGCTCGCGCGGTGAGGATGGG
>RHFA01000041.1 GCA_003724275.1 Thaumarchaeota archaeon S13 | reverse complement strand
CGCACAGGTCGCTGGACTTCAGGGCCGGCGAGACGCCGTGCGAGGCCTTTGAGGCCAGGATGCCGCCGGAGGGGGAGGGGGTCGTCGTGGACGGGGCCACTGGCGAGGCCTGCAGGGTCCACCGCGGGCCGCCGCCGGGCCCGGAGGGGGGCTCCTGATGGCCCGCAGGGCCTCCCCGTGCAGGCGTGGAAATGATTTCCGGAACCCACACGCGCGCGCGCCCAGCAGGCAAGGTTTTTAACCACGCCCCGGCGCGCCGGCGCGCAGTGTCGCTGCTCCTAAAGGACAGGGTCTATACCATGGAGGCCGCCACGGCCAAGCGCGGCGTCTATCCCCTCCACGGCTACAAGCTGGGCCTCTACCGCCTGCCCGTCAGGATCGACGAGCCCGCCGAGATATCCTCGATCGTCGCCGGCCTCAAAAAGACCTTCGAGATGGACACGTACGCCGACCGCATATACGCCACGCACTCGTGGACCGAGGAGCGCGGGGGCGCCGACGCCGAGTCCGCGGACCTCTCGGTCACCGTGGAGGTCGTCACCGGCGAGGTCACCGACATCATATACCAGGTCTTTCCGCTCGAAAAGTTCGGGGATCCGCGGTGGGTCACGGACTATCGCAAAAAGGCCGACCACTATGCAAAGATGGTGATCGACACGATACTGCGCAACACGATACTCGCCGACAAGATGATCGAGTCGATCTCAAAGGCCGAAAAGGTCACAAAGGCCGAGGCGATGCAGAGGCTCGAGGAGATGACGCCGCTGGCAAAGATCGTGCCAGGCGCCAAGCCAAAGCCGCCGGCTCCGGCCGCCGAGGGCGCCGCTGCGGCGCCGGCGATAGAGGAGGCCATCGAGGTTCCCGACGGCGCAAAGCCCGGCCCGATCGACGTCGAGTACAAGTCGCACATGCCCGCCTCGGCCCCGTACGCGGTCGCCGACAGTGACCACAAGATAAAGACGTGGGGCCGCAAGGGCACCGACAACGCCGTCATGGGAGTGTGGGGCGAGTTTGTCTCTGTCGACTTTGACATCTGCGTCGCCGACGGCGCGTGCATCGACGCGTGCCCGGTCGACGTCTATGAGTGGTTTGACACGCCCGGCAACGCCGCCTCTGGCAAAAAGCCGCTGATGTCAAAGGAGCCTGACTGCATATTCTGCCTCGCGTGCGAGGGCGTCTGCCCGCCAAAGGCCATAAAGATATTCGAGAACAAGTCCTAGGGCGCCTGCGCGCCCTCCTGCTCCCCCGTGCGCTGCCCGCCGCGCGCGCGCAGGGGGGCGAGAGGCTATAAAAGGCCGCTCGCGGCCGCGCGCGCACGTGGCCTCGAACCCGCTGACACAGCTCGTCTTTGACCTCTTTATCGTCTCGGCCGTGCTCATCATGGCCTACACGATGAACTTTTACTACCTCGCCGTGGTCTCTAGCAGGCGGGCCGCCGCCGAGCGCCGCGAGTCTGACGACGAGCCGACCGTGACGGTCCACCTCCCCATATACAACGAAAAGTACGTCGCCGCGCGCCTCATAGACGCCGTGTGCGCCCTGGACTATCCGCGCGAGCGCCTGCGCGTGATGGTCCTCGACGACTCGGACGACGACACGACGGACCTCGTCGCCACGATAGTGGAGAGGTGGCGCAAGTCGGGCACGCAGATAGAGCACGTCCGGCGCGGCACGCGCAGCGGGTACAAGGCCGGCTCGCTGCGCCACGCGATGAAGACGACAGACTCGGATCTCGTCGCCATATTTGACGCCGACTTTGTGCCGCCGCCGTGGTTCCTGCGGCGCGCGATACCCCAGTTCTCGCGCCCCGAGATCGGATTTGTGCAGTGCAGGTGGGGCCACCTCAACGAGGGCTACTCGTCGATAACGCGCGTGCAGGCCGTGAGCCTCGACATACACTTTCTGGTCGAGCAAAAGGCAAAGAGCGACTCTGGCCTGTTCATGAACTTTAACGGGACCGCCGGCGTGTGGAGGCGCGAGTGCATCGTAGATGCCGGCGGGTGGCACGACGCGACGCTCGTCGAGGACCTGGACCTGAGCTACCGCGCGCAGATGCGCGGGTGGCGCTGCATATTCCTCCCCGACGTCGTCGTCAACGCCGAGCTCCCGGCGCAGATGAACGCCGTAAAGAGGCAGCAGTTTAGGTGGGCAAAGGGGTCGATCCAGTGCGCAGTCAAGCTCCTCACGGGCATACTCGCGCGCCGCGAGATACCGCTGGGCACAAAGGTCCAGGCGTTCGTGCAGCTCACGCGCCACATCGTCTTTCCGCTCACGCTGGTCCAGTTTCTGGCGCTTCCGATACTCCTCGCCGCCGACGTCAACCTGTACGCGATAGGGCTGCCGGCCATAACGATCGCCGCCTATCTCGCGCTCGGCCCGCTCGCGTACGTCCTAGTCGTGCAGAGCATGTACGGCGAGTCGTGGGCAAAAAAGGCGCGCGTCCTGCCGGCCCTCTTTGTGTACAGCGCGGGCATGGCCGTCACAAACACCGTCGCCGTCATTGACGCCATATTTGGCAAGCGCAGCGAGTTCCTGCGCACGCCAAAGCACGGCATCCGCGAGCGGTCCGACGAGTGGCGCGGCAAGGAGTACAACCTCCCCTTCACGAGGACGACGCTCCTGGAGGTCTTTTTCGCCGTGTATGGCGTCATGGGCATGTTTGTCGCGATATTCTCCTCGCAGCCCGTCTTTGTGCCGATCATAGGCATACAGACGGCCGGCTTTGTATACGTGTCTGCGTACAGCATTGCCCATTCAAGGTTTAAAAGGGGCAAAAACTCGCGCGCGGGGCAAGGAATGGCGAGCCGACCCTACCGCCTGGCCCTCGCGGGCATTGTGGCCATCATCATCATCGGCGCCGCAGTCGCCTTTGAGGGGTACCGCACGACGGTCTACCCGCTGGACCTCGCGCGGGGCCACCTCAGCGACATCTCGCGCGAGACTAGCCACGTGCAGGTCCCCTCGATAATCATGATGGCCTCTGACGCGCTCCCCCCCGAGGGAAACCCGGTCTGGATATTCCCCACGCCCGAGACGGACTTTGGCCTGATGCAAGAGTCCCTCGAGCAGATGCGCCTGACCGCCGAGTCGCTGGACTCTGTGGACGCCTCTAGCGCGGCGTACCACGTGGGCCTCTCCAACGTAAAGCACAGCGCGCTAGAGATACGCGAAAACCTCGTCAACGCGACGCCCTACATGTACGTCAGCATCACAAACATGCTCCTCGTGTGCGTGTGGGTCGCCGGCATACTCGTCGTGTTTACGGCCCTAAAGCGCAAAAAGGAGCAGCTCGGGCGCTAGGGCCCCGGACTCGTGCCGGGGAACTCTTGGCGCCGCTCTACCCCGCCGTCCACAGGTGACTCTTGGCGCTGCGTCTCCTCGCCGTCCCCGGGGGGCGCCTGCGGGGCGGGTTCCCCGCCGTCGCCCCCGCCCTCCTGCGCCGCTTCTGCGCCGCCGAGGATGCCCTCTAGCTCGTCGACTGCGCGCGCGCCATACGCCTCGCGCACCTGCTCTGCCCTGACGGCCTCCCTCATCAGCTCGGCGCCGAGCCTCTCGCGCATGACGCCGAGGAGGTCAGAGAAGCGTATCTCCCACCTCTCGGCGCACTCTAGCATCTTTGAGACGGCCCACTGCCTCACGCCCACGGGCAGGCGCACGCCGGGGCCGGACTCGGCGGCGAGCCTGTCAAAGGCGCCCACGGCCTCGGCCGTCTGGGACGCCATGCGCTCGAGGTCGGAGACCTCGCCGCGCTTTGACTCTGCGGCCATGCGCACGCTCGCCTGAAACTCGGAGAGGCGCAGCATGGCCATGACCTCCGCGGACGGCGAGCCTGACGCCCTCTGGCCCTCCTCGCGCAGCGCCCTCACCTCGCCGGCAATCTCCTCGACCCTCCTGCGGACCTCGGCGGCCTCGCCCTCTGACCTGCCAAGCGCGTCGCTGACAGACGCGACGCCTTCCTTGACCATGGCGGCGACCTCCTCGCGCAGCGCGGCCACCCCGGCGCCGCCCTCGGCGATCCTGCCCACCTGGCCGCGCAGGTCCTCCACTGCCGGCCCCAGGGCCCCGGCCGCAGCGGAGATCTCCTCTAGCCTCTTTTGCAGCGCAATGACGCCGTCCGGAAGGCCGGCGAGCTCGGATACCCTGCCGGCAATGCCGGACACCTCGGCGGCAATCTCGGCGCCGCCGGCGCCTTTTGCCTGGATCTCCTCCAGGATGGACTTTAGCCTGGCAATGTCCCCGCCCATGGACTCGGCGGCCGACGCGCGCGCCAATAGCCCGCCAATCTCCCCGCGCATCGCCTCGACGTGCCCGCCAATCCTGGCCATCGCCTCCGGGCCGCCTTTCATCGGCCCAAAGCCCTCCTCGACCCTCCTTGCTATCTCGCCGAGGCCGTCGGCGCGCTTTGTGCGCTCGTCGATCCCCCTTACGGTCTCGGCCATCTTTGCGGCCTGCGAGTCGAGCCTGGCTATCGTGCGCGCGTGCGAGCGCATCTCGGCAATCCCGGCAAAGAGCTTTTGCGTGTCGTCCTCGAGGGCGCCTATCTTTCTTGTCTGCTTTTGGAACGCCTCTAGCGCGTCGGCTAGGCCGTCAAGGACGCCCTTCATCGAGGCCAGGGACTTTTGGTTGCCGGCAAATATCCTTGCGAGGGCCTTTAGGTCGCCAGACAGCGCGCGCGTGTCGCCGGCCACGTCGGAGACCCTTTTGGAGATTGACGCAAGCTCCCTGGCGCCTGCCGCCTCCCTGCCGGACGCAGGCGCCGCCCTGGCCGCGCCCCTGGCCGCCGGCGCGGCTCGCTTCGCGGCGCCTGCCTTGGCGGCCCCCTTGGGCCTGGCGGGCCTTTTCGCCACAGTCGCCCTTTTTGCAGCCACTGCGGCCTTTGCTGGCCTTCTCGCCGGCGCGGCTCGCTTCGCGACGCCTGCCTTGGCGGCCCCCTTGGGCCTGGCGGGCCTTCTCGCCGGCGCGGCACTTTTCGCGACCCTCTTGGCGGCCACGGCCCCTGCGGGCCTTTTCGCCACAGTCGCCCTCTTCGCGGCCACTGCGGCCCTTGCGGGCGCCCTCCTCGCGGCGCCTGGCTTTCTTGAGGTGCCCGTGGCCATCCTGCGGGGGCTCTGGAGGGGGGGAATAAAAAAGGAGTTGGTAAAAAAACTGCGCAGATGCGCTACCAGTTCGTCGCGTCGGGGTGCCGGACGATCACGTGGAGCATCTTTTCGGCCAGGCCGATCTGGCTGGCGGGAAAGTTGCCCCTGCAATACTCGCACTCGAGCATGGCTCCCCCGTACCATTCGGTACTATAAAACCCTATTGCGGTATCTGCCCTGGCGCCAGGCGTGCCGCGCTGGCCGCCCTGGCCCCTGCGGCGCGGGCCGCTGCCGGCACGCCTGGCGCGGGGAACCGGAGCCTGGCGGCCCGGCCTGGGGAGGGGGAATCCCTGCGCCACGTGGACTTGCGCCGGCGGGCCCCGACGGCCCGCAGGCCGTGCCATGGCCAAGACGGGATGCGCGCGC
>RHFA01000129.1 GCA_003724275.1 Thaumarchaeota archaeon S13 | reverse complement strand
GATCTGAATGAGGGCGCCGAGTATTGCGCTCCTGGCCGCGGCGGCGGCGCGGCGCCGGCCTACCACGGGCTTTCCCACGCCCTTGCCCCTCGGCCGGCCTCCGCCCCGCGCCACGGCAGCCCCCGGATCTCCCGACCAATGCGCGTTTCGGCGGGGAAGGTCGGATCTTTTGGCCAAAAAACCCGGATCTCTGCGCAGGGCGCGCCTAGTCATACAGCACCGTCGCGCCCCGCGGCCCGCCGGCGCCCGCGCGCCCCGCCCCGCGCCCAAAACACACATTAGCGCCTCCGAGCGGGGCCGGCCCGCCGATGGAGAGCCTCACGACGTTTGCAGTCCTCGTGGCCGTCTCGGCCGCCGCCGCGGCGGCGGCGTGGGTGGTCATCAGGAGCAAGTTCCCCCGGACCCCCTTCCAGTACTCGTGCGACGCCTACATGCTGGCCATCCGCGGGTTTCACTCTGACGCCCTGCGCCTCTACAACAAGGCGATCGCGGGGTTTGCGAGGGCCGAGACGACAATGCCGACATACATGAGCAGGTCGGGCTATAGGGTCCTCAGCCTCACGCACGCGTGGAAGTCGATCACGCTGGCTAGCCTCGGGCGGCCCGACGACGCGCTGGCCTCCTCGGAGCGCGCCATAGAGCTCGACTCCACGGATCGCCGCGTTCAGGTGGCCAGGGCGACGGCCCTGCATGCGGCGGGCATGAACGCCGAGCTCCTCGACCTGGCCAACGGCCACCTTGAAAAGGACGCCTCTGACGTCAACATGCACCTCTACAGGGCGATCGCGCTGCTGACAGACGGCGAGGTGGATCCCGCCATAGAGGCGCTCTCAAAGGCCGTCGAGCTCGCGCCGCACAGCGGGGTCCTTCACAGCACGTACGACATTGTAAAGCGCGACAGCGAGATGCGCGAGCTCAACATGGAAAAGGCCAGGATATGGCTGCTCGAGGACATTGAAAAGATAGACGAGATTGCCAGGCACTCCGAGCTGTTCATGGCATAGGCGATGCCGCGGCCGGATCCCCCACCCTCTTTGACGCGCGGCTGCGCCTGGTCGCTCGGTTGCGCGACGCGGCGCCCCTGGCGCCGAGGCACCTCCAGCAAGTCACGGGGCGGCGCATCGTAAACTCGCGGACCGTCCTCTTGCCGCATACCCTGCAGTCAAACTCGTGCGTGCGCACGGCCCTGTTGCAGCTCTTGCGCGACCCTGCCTTGCGCCACCTGATCTCGGCGATCTTTGCGTTGTAGCGCTTGCCGTTGCACTCGTTGCAGTACTTTTTCCTGGGCCACCCGCGGCCCGGGGCACTCTCGACGGGCTGGCCGCACCCTGCGCAGATGCCCGGCGCGACGCCGGCGCGCGCGGGCCGCAGCCCGACTCCGGCCTCCCCCGTGTCCCCGACGTCCCCGGAGAGGCGCGAGGCCGCAAGCGGCGAGCCAAACTCCACGCGCAGCAGCCTCCCGCTGGACTTGGGCGCGCCCTCCCTGCGCCCTCCCCAGACCGTGCCGCACCAGTGGCACATGAGCGTGCGGCCCTTCACGGGAATAGCCCTCGAGCACGAGCCGCAGACGCGGTCCGAGCGCAGGAACGCCTCATAGCACTCGTCGCAGTACTTCACGCCGCCGCGCGACCTGGGCAGCGGCGTGCGCAGGCACGCCGCGCACGTCGTGCGCCGGAGCGGCCGCAGCGTGGTTGGGGCCATGCGGCCGCGGCGGCGGGCCTGCGCATATTTAGCCCCTTGCGGCCAGGCTGGCGGCGGGCCGCGGCGATCAACTAAAACGTGGCCCCGCGGGGCCGGCCCCGCGCATGAGGTGCCTCTCGATATCGCAGCCGTACGCCGAGCTCGTCGTCTCTGGGGCAAAGACCGTCGAGCTGCGCTCGTGGAACACGAGGTTTCGCGGCGAGTTTCTCGTGCATGCGCCGCTGCGCGTGCGCAGGCGCGACTGCGCGCGGCTGGGAATGCGCCCCTCCTCGCTAGTCACGGGGGCCGCCGTTGGCCGCGCGACGCTCCACGGCGTGATAGAGTATCCGTCAGTCTCCGCGGCGATGGCCGACTCGGCGCGCCACCACGCCACGCGGGCCATGCTCGCCGGCTGGCGGCGCGTCTATGGCTTTGAGCTGCGCGGCGCCTCGCGCCTCGCCGTGCCCGTCCCGATGGCCGGCCGCCTCGGACTCTTTGAGGCGCCGGCCCCGCGCGCGACTGACTCGGAGATACTCTTGGGCCTCCTCGAGGAGGAGCACCGCTATGGCCTGGTCGGACACCACTAGGGCGCCGCGCCGTACGTAAACGCCGCGCTCGCGTTGACGCCGGCGCCAGACGCCACCGCAGAGTGCTCGGCGCCCTCTACCCAGCCGGAGCCGCCGGCAAACTGCATTGCCGAGTATGCCCCGTCTGCGCGCGCGACGGCGGTCCCGTTCCAGACTGGCCCTCCGGGACCCACGATGGAGAGCGCGACTGTTGCGCCAGGCTCGGCCCTCCCGCTGATCACGACGACGTCGCCCTGGGAGTACGACTGCCTGTCAGTAACCAGCGCGGCGGCCGGCGGCGCCGCGGGCGCGCCTGTGCCTATCCCCTGCACGGAGATCGCCACGGACACGATTGCGGCCACCGCGACGGCGGCGATCGCCACGGTCCTCCTGGACGGCCTTTTCGCGACGCGCCGCCTTGCGATCCCGAGCGCGGCGTGCAGGCCGCCGCGGGGGGCGGGCTCCTCCTGCGGCGACGCGCGCGCCGGCGGCGGCGGTGCGCGCGGGCCGGGACCCATGTGCGCGGCCATGAGGCGCAGGACATACTCCTGCTCGGAGGCCGAGACGGCCTCGCCACGCTCTAGCGCGCGCCTGATCTCGCGCAGCGCTCCGGTGTCGCCGGCGCCGCGCCCGATCAGCGCGTCAATGTCCTCAACGCCAAACCTCGCCATTACCGCGCGGCGCGCCGGCGCGCCGGCTGTTTAATGTTGCGCAGGGCCGGCGCGCAGGCGCCTGTCAAGCCTGCGCAGCTCGCGCAGGTCCGTCACCTCGACGTCGCCGCTGCGCGTGACCAGCCTCGACAGGCGCGGCCTGGCGAGCCTGCCCAGCCTGATCACGGGCCTGCCAGAGCTGCAGACGGTGAGCGTCACGCCGCGCTCGCCGAGCTCGCGGGCCAGGCCGCGGGCCTCAGAGAGCGTCGCCAGGACGCGCGAGGCGGCGGGAACGGGCACGGGCAGGCCGACAATGTCGACGGTGACCTCGCCTTGCGCGGCGCTCACCCTGACGGCCGGCGCGCCGCCCTCGCTCACGGTGACGGTTCCCGACCCCATGAGGCCGATGATCCCTGCGGGGAGTCGCGCGTCCAGCCCGCAGCTCACCCCGACGTTATCGTTATCTTGCCGTTGATGCGAACCTTGCCGCTCGGCAGCGCCTTGCCGCCGGCCTCGACCCTGTCGGCCTCAAAGGTCACGTTGTCAAAGTCGTACGTGATCGTCGCGTTGGCCGCGCTCAGCCTCTCAAAGACCTCGGCTAGCAGGCTCACCCACTCGCTCTCGGCTGACTTCATGCGGCGGGGGCGGGAGCCATGGGACTTAAGAGTGTGCGCACGGGAGCCGCGCGGCAGAGCCATGGCCCACGGGCGTCTGGCGCCCCTGGAACGCAGCCGCTAGGCGTGCCCCGCCCGGCACAATTTTTAGGCGGCTCGCCTCGCGCGCGCCCCGTGCGGGCAGCCCCGATCGCGCTCATTGTGGCAGTTATCCTCCTCGTGCCGGCGGCGCATGCGCAGATCATCTCGCCCGGCGAGGGCGGCCAGTCCCCGCCGCGCCCCGCCCCGTCCCCGAGCCTGGTTCCAGGCCCAGTCGAGCGCGGGACGCCGACGCTGCCGCTGCCCTCGCCGCAGGGGGGCACGGCCACGGCCGACGCCGGCCCGTCACTGTGGGCGTCGCATGCGCGAATGGCCGTTTCGCGTTCAGAGCTTGCAGTCGTCGCCGTCGGCACGACCGTCTATGCCATCGCCGGCCTTGACGCCTCGGGCCGCGCCATGGCCACGCTAGAGGCGTACGACACGGTCTCCGGCGAGTGGGAGACCCGCGCGCAGCTGCCCGAGGGCGTCCACCACCCCGCCGCGGCCACTGACGGCGAGCTGGTGTACGTCATGGGGGGCTTCTCGGGGTTTGGCGTCCCGTCGTCCTCGCTGTTCATCTATGATCCAGACTCGGACTCTTGGTCAAGGGGGCCGGGCATGCCGACGGGCCGTGGCGGCCTCGCCGCCGCCTTTGACGGGAGCCGCGTTTACGCGCTGGGCGGCGCGGCGTACGGGCGCGCGCTAGACACGGCCGAGGCGTACGATCCCGTGTCGCGCGAGTGGGAGAGGCTGCCGCCGATGCCGACCGCCCGCGACCACCTCGCCGCCGCCTCCCTTGACGGGCGAGTCCACGCGATAGGGGGGCGCAACCTCCTGCTCTCGGCAAACACTGGGGCGCACGAGGCCTATGACGCGGCCACCGGCGAGTGGGCAGAGCTCGAGGCCCTGCCAACGCCGCGCGGCGGCCTCGCCGCCGTGTCCATAGGGGGCAGCGTCTTTGTGCTCGGCGGCGAGCACACGTACGGCACGTTTGACGAGAACGAGCACTATGTGCCCGGCGCCGGCTGGCTAGAGGCCGAGCCCATGCCGACTGCGCGCCACGGCCTCGGCGCCGCCGCCGTCGGCGAGCGCATATACACGATCGCCGGAGGCGTCGAGCCCGGCGGCGGCGTGAGCGGACTGGCAGAGTCGTACCGAGACCCCGTGCACGTCCCCGAGTTTGGCGCAGCCGTCGTGGCCATGGCCGCCGCGACTGCCGCCGCCGCCGGCCTCGGGGCCCTCACTCGCCGAGAATACGCATGACCTTGCCGGGAATGTCTCCCAGCCTGCTGACCGCGACGGCCCTCTCGTACCCGAGGCCCGCTAGGTTTGACGCTATGGCCGTCGCGCGCACGCTGTCCGGCCCGAGGCCCAGCGCGGCCATCCTCGTGCCTCCCGAGCGCGCGCGCATTACGGCCTCGCGCACGGCGCCGGCGTTGGAGGGCTCGCCGTCAGTCATTGTGAGCAGCGTGCGCGGCCGCTCGGCGGCCACGACCACGGCCATCGCCGCGTACACCTCGTCGAGCGGCGTGGATCCGTTGGCCGCAATCTGCGCGAGGCGCCTCGCGCACGCCGGCTCCCACCTCTGCGCGGCGCGCTTTACCTCCCAGCACGTCACGGACCGCTCGGACGTGCTAAACGCGTACACCGAAAACCTCGCGCGGACCATCGCGAGGACCTCGCATAGCGCGAGCGCGGCCTTTTTGTAGGCGAGCTGCGTGGGGGCCACGCTAGACGAGTGGTCCAGCAGCATCATCACGTCGGCGTCGATCTCGCGCCTCTCGTCGCGCACAAACGCCGCGCGCGCCGAGCCCGACTCGGCGTACGCCTCGGCGTCGAGCTCGTCGCCGGCCGGCCCGTGCGACTCTGACCAGCGCGACTGCCAGTCGCGAAACCTCGTCTTGAGGCGCGCAATCAGGTCGCGGTCGTATATCGCCGACTCGTCGACGTCCTCG
>RHFA01000045.1 GCA_003724275.1 Thaumarchaeota archaeon S13 | reverse complement strand
GGACAATGTACACCGTAGTCGAGGCCAGGCCTGCGAGCGCCCCGCCGTGGCTTAGCGCAAGGTCGACGCTGAGCGTCGTGGGCGCCGAGTACGAGCCGAGGCCAACGCTCACGGTTGACATGCCCGGCGAGACGCTCACGGCGTGCGTGTCAGACATTGACACGGGCATCGCGCCCGTGCCGCGAACCGTAGAGGCCACGCTTGCGCTGACCGTGCTGGCATGCGTGCTGTTTGTGGAAAACGAGACGCGGACGGACTCGCCCACCATGAACGAGTGCTCGCGCTGGCCGCCTGACACGGTGATCTGCGGCGGCGGTGCCGCAGGCGGCGTTGGGGATGGCTCGAGGTCGCCTAGCGGCGGGCCGATGCCGGCAAGCGGCACGTCCTCTACTGGCCTCGGCAGCAGGAGTATCGTCACCGTCGTTGCCGCTGTCTGGCTGCCGTGGAGGGCTCGCACAAAGACCGTGTACGTCACGCCGCGCGGGTCTGTCAGGTCAGAGTCCGCCGGCGTCCACTCGAAGGTTCCTGACGGGCTGATGCTCGAGCCGTCAAGCCACGCGCTCCCGAGATCCCACGTGACGCCCGTGAGCGACGCGTCGGTCACGCGCGCTGTGAACGTGAGCGTCGAGCCGAGGCGAACCTGCTGTTCCGGGATTGGGGCTATGGCCAGATCCACCAGCGGCTCGGGATCTGTCTTAGGTATGACAGAGATCATCACGGTGGTTGTGGCAGTTTGCTGGCCGTCAGTTGCCATAATATCCACATGGTACGACTCTCCTTGCGCGTTGCGCAAAGATGTTGGCGTCCACTCAAAAACACCAGCGTTGTTGATTGTCGCGCCGGGTGTAACCACTTCGTCCAAGCTCCACGTTAGCCCCATGTGTGACATATCCGTAGGCGAGGCAACAAACGTGAGTGTGGAGCCGACCTCTATTGTCTGGCGCGGGATTGGCGCTATGAGTAGCGGGGACGCAGAATAGTGCGTCACACGGTCGTTGTCGTACTGCAGCTTCAACGTCGCGGCGTCACTTATCCCTTGGGCGTTTGTGAATGCTTTTATCGTGTAGACTCCGGTTCGTCCAAAGACGTCGCTGATGTGTACGGGCGCGAGTACAAACGTGTTGGTGGCCGACGTCAGGCCGCTGCGGATCTTGGAGCTCCCGCTAGGGGGCTCGATGACTACTGAGACAATTTCGCGGCCCGCAGCTTCCCGCGTCGTGCCGCTAAACGTGATCCGATCGTTATGCAAGTATGACGTGGCGTCAGTCACTATAGTCAGTACCTTCGAGTTGTTCGGCGACGGGTCGGGTAATGGAGGCGGTGGCGGCACGACTAGCGGGTGTGGAGCGCCGCCTACAAACTCGATACCAAAGGCGATCCCATGAGACAGACCGTACCCTACAGATAACCAGTATTCACCAGCACCCAACCACTTTGCGCCGCTTGCGCTAAAGGATGTCATGAACGATCCGTCTGCATTGACGCTTGGATTGTCATGGAATATACGTGAGCCCGTTGGGGACGTTACTGTGACTGTGGGATAACCCGATGGGGGGTTGTTGAGCGTTCCCGTTACTGTGACGATATCGCCATATGAATATTTGGATCTGTCAGTTAAGGCGGTCGCGTCTCCGAGCATGTAAAAAAACTCTACACGTGATAATTTGATATGTCCTGGTACCGATGCCGATATGGAATACGTTCCAGTGCCGTCCCATTGTGAATCACTGGCGGTAAAGTATGCCGTGAACGATCCATATGCGTCAAGACTTGGGCTGTCATGGAATACGCGCATGCCGTTGGGGGACGTCACCGTTATCGTTGGAGAGCCCAATTGCGGATTGCTGACCATTCCCGATATTATGACGGTGTCGTGAATCGCATATTGACTTTGATCAGTGGATAGGTAGACGATGCTTGAAGTCGGATCATTCGTGAGGTTGACGGTCGTCTCGGCAGTTGTGCCCTTCTCGTAGGACGACCTTATCGTGTACGTGCCATCCCCGTGTTGGTTGAGCCATGTGGAGCTGGCGATGAAGCTGCCCGTGTAGGATCCGAACCTGTCGACGTATGCTTGCGACGCATGGATCCTAACGCCCGAGGGCGAGATCACGTCGATGGCCACGTCAGCCCCCATGATCCTAGGGTCAACGGTGCCGCTCACTGTAATCGTGTCGCCAAACGTGTACGTGTAGCTTCCGACCGCGATCGTCAGCGACTGCGGCTCTGGTGTTTGCGGCATTCCGATGATCCAGCTGCCGATCACCTCTACGACCTGACCGTCGCCGGCGTAAAAGTCCACCACCAGCGTGCGCGAGTGCATGGAGCTCGACTCGGCGGCGTCGGCTATCTCGTCGTTGACAAGTACGGCAAAGGGGACGTCGTCGCCGCGGGAGCCGTTCGTCCTCGAGTCAAGCGTGCTGCGGGGGATGACCAAACTCAGCGCCCCGCCGCGGTCGGCGTCCATTGTGACTAGTATCGAGGTGCCCGTGCCAGCGGCGATTCTGGAGACGTCGCCGCCGGAGATCTGGAACGTTATTCCGACGAGGGCCGCGTCTATGTTGGGGGCAGGGCGCGCGGTCACCGGTCTGGGAGTCGCGGGCTGCGGGGCGGGATCCGAGTGGGACTCTACCGTGTCCCTGTCGGTTTCGCGGTCGCCAGCGGGTGGAACATGTGTAGTACCCGGGGTCAGGTGGGAGCCGGTGGCCGGCGTGGGCGCGGCGCCCTCGAGGCCGACGGCCTGCCGGATCGTCAAGCCCGGAAAGTTCGAGTCAAACCACGCCTTGTACGTGGGGTCGCTGTTGTAGCGATCGACATAGGCCTGCGGGTCGTCGCCCTGCGTCATGTACGGCACAAAGCGCGGGTCGGGATCCGGATCCGGCACCGGGACTGGCGCTGGCGCCGGGGCGGGCGCTACCGCGGGCGGCGCCAGCCCGGCGGCCTGCTGTATGGTCAGGCCCGGGAAGCCGGCGTCAAACCACGCCTTGTACGCGGGGTCTGCCTCGTAGCGCTCGACGTACGTGCGCGGGTCGTCGCCCTGCGTCATGTACGGCACAAAGCGCGGGTCAGGCGTTGCCGTGGCCGCCCGCTCGACGACCGTCAGGCGCGAGGTCGCCTGGACCGAGAGCGGCACAGGGTTGTCGATGGACTCCCACACAAAAACCGAGACATCGTGCGCCCCCGTGTCCTGCGGTATCCAGGAGGACGACGGGCTCGTCGACGCCCCGGCGCGTAGCGTCCCGCTGGACCACGTGAGGGCTACTGTCTGGCCGTCAGGCCCGTCGACCTGGACAATGTGCGCATAGTCCTGCGCGGCGTCCATGTTGTTGGTGATCCTGCTCGATATGAGTATCCGCTCGCCGACGGGCTCGCGCGTGACCACGCTGCCTGTCGCGTCGGTCACGCTCACGCCGCTTATCGTTATGCGGTCAAGGTGCGGCGCCGGCCCGTTGGCCTGCGTGACGGGCGTCACCGTGCGAACCTGCCTAAACCCGATCGTGTTGCCCACAGGGCCTGCGAGCTCGCCGCCGGGCCGGCCAGACCCGCCAAACTCGACCGTGACGTCCACCGAGCCGCCAAAGCGCAGCGGCGAGGTGGTCACCACGATGGGGTCGAGGTCGGCGTTGGCGTCGTGCGCGCCGCTGATAGAGGCCAGCGTGGACCCGCGCTGCTCGACGGTAACGCCATAGTTGACGTCTGGCGTCGGGCGGTTCGCCGTGTCGGTAAACTCCACATAGACGCGCAGGGGGCTGCCGGCGGCCGGCTCCTCGCCAAGGCCCACGTACACCCTGTGGCCGTCGCCTAGCGCCGACATTCGCATGGCAGAGAGGTCGGCGCCGGGCTTCTTTGATGTGACAGAGATCATCACGGTAGCCCCGGCGGTCTGCGTTCCGTCGGTGGCGGTTATTCTCACTTGGAATGACTCCTCTTGCGCGTTACGAAGTGACGTTGGCGTCCACTTGAACACGCCGGTATTGCTTATCGTGGCGCCCGGCGGAACCGATCCGTCCAGGCTCCACGTCAGCCCCGTGTACGACGGCTCGGTCGGCACTACAGTGAACGTGAGCGTTGAGCCCACTTCAACGAACTTTGGCGGTATTGACGCCACAGCCAACGGGGTCTCAAAGTAACGCGTCACGCGGTTGTTCTCGTACTGGAGCTCGAGCGCCGCAGCATTGCTGGCTTCCTGGGCATTCGTGAACGCTTTTATCGTGTAAATGCCTGCGCGGTTAAAAGCTTCCCCGACGTCGACGGGCGAGAGCATGAACGTGTTTATTGCCGTCGTCAGACCGCTGCGGATCTGTGAGCTCCCGATTGGGGGCTCGATCACGACAGAGACTACCTCGCGCGCCACGGTTCCCTGCGTTGTGCCGCTAAACGTGATCCGATCGTCGCGCGAGTAGGACGCCGCGTCAGTCACTATGGTCAGCACGCGCGAGGTTCCCGTAGGTGGCGGTGTCACAATTGGCGGCGGGGGCGGCGGGGGCTCGACTAGCGGCAGAGTCGTCGAAGGATCAGGCTCTGGCAACGTTGGCATAGGGGTACCGCCAGTGATATAGTTGAACGTCGCCTGCGCATTGTATGACCCGTACTGTGCTGCTATGATATAGTCGCCCATTCGCGTCCATGACGGGCCACCGACCTTTATCGTCTTGCTGAACGAGTTGTCGGTGATCTCGCTGGGGTTTACCTGCCCTATCTTCACAAGCGCGGGCGCCCGGTGGCCCTGCGGGGCAGGTATCGTCGTTGCCTCGTCCCCCTCTGGTGGCAGGTGAATACTGATGGTGATGCCGTACGGCGGGTCTAGAGTCTCGCGAACCGTGCCCGAGACGGTGATTGTGTTACCATGCGAGAACGGCCCGGCATCTCCTACCGTGACGCTGATCCACGGGGCGGTCGACGCTGGAGCGGTCGAAGCCTCCACGGGAGCACCCTGTGCTGCGGTAAGGTTGCTGGTGGAGGCCGCCGCCCCGGCGATGACCAAGGCCAGTGCCAGACACAACAGCCGATCGGGCTTGGATACGCACCTGCCGTTCCCGTCGGGGGGGGGGAGGAGGCTCGGGAGCTGCTGTACAACGAGGAGCCTGAAGCAGGTCAGTATAAAAGAGTATCAGAATCGCAGGCCGACTTCCCGCCCGAGCGCGCACGGGGTTTACTGCTGCTGAACGGGGTCTCCGGATGGCCGGGCGGGTCGAGGCCTCCTTGGTTAAAATACCCGCGCGCCCCGCCGCCGGCCCGCAGATGGGCGAGGAGAGGGCGATCCGCCAGGAGGACTGCAGCGAGGACACGCTCGGCACGGGCGTGCTCGTCCTGACCGACAGGAGGATAGCCTTTGACAAGACGCAGTCTCGCATGCTCGACCTCTCAAAGCGGTTTGGCGAGACCGTCCTGGACATTCCGGGCGCAATGGGCGCTCAGTAGGCGATGTCGACCTCGTCTAGTCGCCAGGACTGCCTGACCGTGGCCTCCTCGGGTTTCACGGGCCCGGACACGGAGGCCTCTAGCGCGCCGGCCCACGCTATCTGCGCGCCACAGTCGCCGGCGTACTTGACGGGCGCGGCGGCGAGGCGGCAAGAGTGGCGGCGCGACATTCGCCGCAGCATCGAGGAGAGCCTAGAGTTTGCCGCGACGCCGCCGACGACGAGGAGCTCGCGCCTCCGCGTCAGCGCAAGCGCGCGCTCGGTGGCCTCGCAGACCATCGCAAACGCCGTCTCCTGCAGCGAGTGCGAGGCCGACTCGCGCGAGGCGCCAGACGCGACGGCCTGCATCGCCGCCGAGCACAGTCCCGAGAGCGAGACGTCGTTGCCCTTGACGGTGTAGGGTAGCGCAATGTACTCGCCGCCCCGCGCGGCCATCGCCTCGACCTGGCGGCCGCACGGCGAGGCGAGGCCCAGCGAGCGGCCAAACTGGTCAAAGAGCTGGCCCAGCGTGATGTCAAGCGTCTCGCCAAATACGCGCCAGCGGCCCGCAGAAAAGGCCAGCAGCATCGTGTGGCCGCCAGAGACGAGCAGGACGAGCGGGTCGCGCGTTTTCGTGAGCATCTTGCCCAGCTCTATGTGGCCGATGGCGTGGTGGACTGGGTATAGGGGGACGCCGTGGTACGATGCCAGCGCGCGCGCGACGACTGCGCCCACGCGCAGGCACGGGCCGAGCCCAGGGCCGGCGGCGTACGCCATCGCGTCGACCTCGGAGGCGCGCGCGCCGGCCCCCTCCAGGCACGCCGCGAGGCACGAGGCGGCCTCGGCGGCGTGGTGGCGCGAGGCCTCGCGCGGGTGTATCCCCTGGCCCTCGGGCGGCGCGTAGACGCGTCGCTCGTCGTGCAGTATGCGCGAGCGGCGGCCCCTCTCCACTATGGCGCACGAGAACGTGTGGGCCGTGCTCTCGATCCCCAGGCAGAGCATCAGCCGCCCCTTGCCTTTGTCGAGACTATCTTTATGACGTCGCCGTCGGAGAGCTCGTGGTCTGCCCCGACGCGCCTTCCCGTCTTGCAGTCGATCCCGTGCAAAAACCCCTCGGCGATCTCGGCGTGGACGGCGCGCGCGAGGTCCATGGCCGTGGAGCCGCGCCGCAGGAGGAGCGCGCGCGGCAGGACGCGGCCGTCCTTGTCGCACATCTTCGTCTCGTCCTCGACCGGATACGCGACGATCATCCCCAGCACGCCAAAGACGGCCTCGTCGAGGGCGCGCTGGACGCCCGTGCCGCCGAGCCTGCCGAGTATCCCCGAGACGGTCTCCAGCGCGGCGCGCTGCTGCGGCGTCGCCCCGCCGGACACCTCAAAGGACGCCTCGCCTGGCGAGTAGCTTATGGCCCCTGACGCCGCGGCGCGGCCCAGGAGGAGCTCGGACTCGGAGCTGCACGGGATTGCGCGCTGGCCGGCAATCTCGGCGGGCACGTCGCCCTCCACAAGGTCGGCCTTGTTTGCTGCGACGAGCATTGGCTTTGAGGCCTCGCGCATGGTCCGGGCGAGCTCGCCGATCTCCGCATCGCCCCAGTCTGCGGCGCCCTTTGCGTGGAGGCCCGTGGACTGGAGGGCCGCAGAGACGTCGGCCTCGCCGATCCCCAGCCCGCTAAAGCGGCGCGCGATGGCCGCCGCGAGGCCGGAGCGCTTTTGCTCTATCTCCTTTGAGAGCTTTTGCCACTCGCGCCGCAGTATGTCGCCAAACCACGCGTCAAACTCTTCCACGACAAACCTCGCGTCCTCTGCGGGGTCGTGCGTCCCCGGCTTGACTGGCTGGCCCTGCAGGTCCGTCGAGCCGGCCGCGTCGATGACGTGTATGAGCGCGTCTGCCTGCCTTGCGGCGTCGAGGAACTTGTTTCCGAGGCCCTTGCCCTCGTGCGCGCCGGGAACAAGGCCCGCGACGTCGATTAGGCGAACCGGTATGAGGCGCGTCCCGCCGCGGCACTCGGGCGTCTCGTGGCTCACGCCTAGCGGGCCGCACGCGCACGGCGCGCGCACGTGCGCGACGCCGACGTTGGGCTCGATCGTCGTGAACGGAAAGTTTCCCGTCTGGACCGCCGTCTCGGTCGCCGCCGAGAAAAAGGTCGACTTGCCGACGTTGGCCTTTCCGAGTAGGCCGATCTGCATGGCAGCGCGCGCCGGCGCGGCGTGATATTAGTATTGGCGGCCCTCGCCGCGCTATCGGGCGTGATCC
>RHFA01000088.1 GCA_003724275.1 Thaumarchaeota archaeon S13 | reverse complement strand
CCCCTTCGCACGGTCTAAATAGTGACGCCCCGCCGGCGCCGCGCATGAGGGTTCGCCCCGAGCGCCTCGCCGCCGACCCGCGCGCCGGCGCGCTGTGCGTCTTTGCGACAGGGTCTCCCGTGAGGGTCCACTCGCTTGATGGCCTGGACGCGCGCCTCGCGCGTGCCGCCAAGAGGGCCGCCGAGGCAGGCGCCGCAAAGGCCGGCGAGGCCGCGGTGGTGGACACTATGGGCCTCGCGCGCGCCTCCCTGCTCGTGGTCGCCGGGCTGGGCAGGCGCGACAGGGCCGACGGCGAGGCCCTGCGCCACGCCGCCGGCGCGGCAGCACGCGCCGCCGAGGGCGCGCACGCGCGCGACGTGGCCATCGCCGTGCCGCGCGGCCTGATCGCAGACGAGGCCGAGGCCGCCGCGTGCGCCGCCGAGGGAGCTCGCCTTGCGCTCTATGAGTTTGGCCGGCGCGCGAGCCCGGCGCCGCGCCACGTCTCGTCCATCCGCGTCCTGCACGGGACCGCGCGCGCCGCCGCTGCGGTGAGGCGCGCGGCGGCGATAACCGAGGCCGTCATACTTGCGCGCGACGCGGCAAACATGCCACCAAACGAGTGCACGCCTGCGGCACTCGCGGCGATCGCGCGCCGCGCCGGCCCAAAGGTCAGGTGTCGCGTGATCTCTGGCGCCGAGCTGCGCCGGAGGGGGTTTGGCGGCATACTCGCCGTGGGCGGGGCGAGCCACAACGCGCCGCGCCTCATCATAATGGAGCACAGGGGCGCGCCGCGGACGCGCCGGCCCGTGCTTCTCGTGGGCAAGGCCGTCACGTTTGACACGGGCGGCATCTCGATAAAGCCGGGGGAGCGCATGGAGGAGATGAAGTTTGACAAGTGCGGCGGCTGCGCCGTGATTGGGGCAATGCGGGCAGCCTCGCTCCTGGGCATAAAGGACAACATTGTGGGCATTGTGCCCGCAGTCGAGAACATGCCCGGCGGCGGCGCGTACAGGCCAGGCGACATTGTGCGCCTCTATAGCAAAAAGACCGCCGAGATCATAAACACCGACGCCGAGGGACGCCTCATCCTCGCCGACGCGCTCTCGTACGGCGAGCAGGCACACCGCCCGCGGGCGATCATCGACCTGGCAACGCTCACGGGCGCGTGCATTGTGGCCCTCGGCGCAAGCACCGCTGGCCTCGTGAGCACGAGCGACGCGCTGGCGCGCTCGATAGAGCGCGCCGCCGCAAGGACGGGCGAGCGCGTGTGGCGCCTCCCCATCGACGACGACTATGCCTCCATGATAGACTCAAAGGTCGCCGACATGAGAAACATGGGAATAGGCCGCACGGCCGGCACCATCGCCGCCGCGGCGTTCCTGCGGCGCGCCGTCGGGGACACCCCCTGGGCGCACCTTGACATTGCGGGGCCGGCGTGGACGCAGGTCGGCACGGTCAGGCGCTCCTACAACGCCGGCGGCGCGACGGGCTTTGGCGTGCGCCTCCTCGCCGAGTACCTATCGCCTCAATAGCCGCGGCTGTTGCGGTCTGGCCTGCCCGCCGCCGGGTTGCGCCAGCCGTGCCTCTCCATCATGTGGTTTAGCAGGCGGATGTCGCCGTCGAGGGCCTCGCCGCATATGGAGCACGTCCTCATCGCGGGCGCGCGCGCAGGCGCCCCCCTATAAAGTGGATAATGCCAGCACTGTTGCTTCCCAAGGGCTCTCGCACCTTAGTAGCACAACAGCGATGCCGGGTTTGACTTCCAAGTTCGGAATGGGGTTGGGTCGCACCCCGGCTCTGTGGCCGGCTTGAGGCCGCCCCGAGGGGGGGCGCGTTATTAAGGTAGCGCGGGCATGCGCCGGGCTCGGGGGCTGCCTTGCGGCCGCGCGCCTGGCCATCCAACCATTATAAGGGGCCGGCCATTGACTGCGCCCTGATGCCCGAGGACAAGGCCGCCCAAAGGGTGCCCTGCCCAAAATGCGGCGGCAGGGGCTATGTCGAGGCGCCGGCGGGGGACGACGCAGGAGACGGCCCAGAGCCCAGGCGCAGGCTGTTCTCTGGCTGCCTAATGCGCATCTCCTAGGCCGCAGGGCCGCGCCGGCCGACTGGCCCTGGCCGCAGGGGGCCGGCTCCGCCCGCCGCGGCGCGCCCCCACGCTTTAAAACCGGGCCCGGCGGAGCCCGCGCGCATGACGCACAGGGTCGCCGTCCTCGACATGGACCTCTGCCAGCCGCGCAAGTGCGGCCTAGAGTGCGTCAAGTACTGCCCCGTCAACAAGTCCGGAGCCGAGTGCGTCGCGATCGACGAGGGCTCAAAAAAGGCCCGCATCGACGAGGACATCTGCAACGGCTGCGGCATATGCGTCAAGGTCTGCCCCTTTGAGGCCATCACCATAGTAAACCTCGCCTCAGAGCTCTCCACTGACAAGGTCCACCAGTACGGCCCAAACTCGTTCCGCCTCTACCGACTCCCGGTCCCAAAGAGGGGCTCAGTCGTCGGCCTCTTGGGGAGAAACGGCATCGGCAAGAGCACCGTCGTGGGGATACTCGCCGGCGCGCTAAGGCCAAACATGGGCAGCCACTCTAGCCCCCCAGAGTGGGACGAGATACTGGAGATGACGCCAAACATCGAGCTGCGCTCCCACCTCGCCGAGGTGCGCTCTGGGCGAATCCGCGCGTCAACAAAGCCGCAGCAGACGCAGGGCATGGCCGGAGACTTTGGCGGGACGGCCGCCGAGCTGCTCGGGCGCCACGACGAGCGCGGCGCCGCGCGCGGCCTAGTCGAGTCGCTGGGCCTGCGCAACTCGATGGAGCGTCGCCTCGACGAGCTGTCCGGAGGCGAGATGCAGCGCCTTGCAGTTGCAGTCGCCGCCGCGCGCGACGCGGACTATTACTTTTTTGACGAGCCGTCCTCGCACAATGACGTGTTCCAGCGAAACGGCGTCGCAAGGGTGATACGCTCGCTCGCCGAAGAGTCGCGCTCGGTCATGGTGGTAGAGCACGACCTCGCAATGCTGGACTTTTTGAGCGACTATATCCAGGTCATGTACGGCGAGCCGGCGGCGTACGGAATTGTCTCCGGGCTGCTGCCCGCAAAGTCGGGCATCAACACGTTCCTTGACGGGTACCTGCCAGGCGAGAACGTGAGGTTTCGCGACAAGGGGTTTACGTTTGACGCGTCATCCTCAGAAGGATCGTTTGGCGACGCGCCCGAGAGCGTCTCCTGGCCGGCCCTCTCAAAGACGCTGGGGGACTTTGGCCTCGACGTCGAGCCGGGCAGCATCCGGCGAGGCGAGGCCCTCGGCGTCATGGGCGCAAACGCGCTTGGCAAGACGACAATGATGAGGATGCTCGCCGGAGCCGAAAAGCCAGACTCTGGGGCCGTCGACAAGAGGGCAAGGATATCGCACAAGCCACAGTACGTCAGGGCGGGCAGTGGCGTGACCGTAGAGGGGGCGCTCTCGGCGGCCCACGGCGCGCCCATTGCGGGAAGCGAGGGCGAGTCGCAGATAGCCGCGCCGCTGCGCCTGCCAAAGTTCTACCCAAAGGACATCTCGCGCCTCTCCGGAGGCGAGCTGCAAAAGGTCGCAGTCGCCGTCTGCCTGCTGCGCGACGCCGACCTGTACGCGCTGGACGAGCCCTCGGCGTTCCTTGACGTCGAGGACCGCATAGCCGTAGCAAAGTTCATCCAGCGCTTTGCGCGCTCGCAGGCGCGCTCGGTGATGGTCATAGACCACGACTTGCAGCTCATGGACATCGTCTCGGACACGATGGTCGTATTTGAGGGCGAGCCGGGCCGCTCGGGCCGCGCCACGGCCCCGCTGCCAAAGCCGGCGGCGATGAACCGCTTTCTGGCCTCGCTGGGCGTCTCCTTTAGGCGCGACGAGCGGTCCAGGCGCCCGAGGATAAACAAGCCCGGCAGCCGCCTCGACCGCGACCAAAAGGCCTCGGGCAGCCACTATTACGCGGGGCAATGACGCGCGCGCTGCGCCGCGCGCTCGCCGGCACGCTCGGCGAGGGCGACGCCGCGCTGCTCTGCTCGTCCTTTGACCAGGTCGGCGAGATCGCCATAATCCGCATACCGGATCCGCTCCTGCCGCGCAGGCGCGAGATAGGCGAGGCGGTCCTCGCGCAGGCCAGCGGGGCCACGCGCGTCTTTTGCCAGGCGTCTGACGTGTCCGGCGAGCACCGCACGCGGAGCCTGGAGCTCATAGCCGGCGAGGGCGGCACGGTCACGGTCCACCGCGAGCACGGGTGCGCCATGCTAGTCGACGTCGAGGGGGCGTTCTTTTCCCCGCGCCTGGCCACAGAGAGGGCGCGCATAGCCTCGCTCGCCTCTGACGGCGAGACGGTCCTCAACATGTTTGGCGGCGTCGGCGCGTTCTCGCTGGTCATCGCCAGGGCCACGCGCTGCGATGTCCACACCATTGACATAAACCCGCTCGCCGCTCGCCTCTGCGCCGAGAACGCCGCGCGAATGCGCCTTGCGGGGACGGTCACCACCGAGTGCGGCGACGCCGCCGAGCTCGTGCCGCGCTGGGCGGCCTCGCGCAGGGCCGACCGCACGCTCATGCTGCTGCCAGAGAGGTCTGCGGAGTTTTTGGGCATTGCCGTGTCCGCGACGCGCCCCGGAGGGACAATCCACTACTATTCGCACGTCCACGCCGACTCGAAGGCCCTCGCGGCGCCAAACGCCGCGCGCGAGCTCCTAGACATTGCGCCGCGCGGGACGGGAGTTTCGCTGTCCCGCATAGTGCGCCCCGTCGGCCCGCGCTACTACCAGACTGCCGTCGACGCGGTCCTGCCGGCCTAGTGGCGCTCGTCCTCGTCGTCCATTGGGACCACGATCGAGGGTATCTTGCGCGTCGTGGCCATTGTGTAGCCTATCCACGATATGGCCCCGAGCACGCCGCCGGCGACCATGAGCATGGAGAGCTGCATGACTATGGGGCTCCACTCGGAGAGCATGAGGAGGTACGCGTACACAAAGAACGCCGCTATGCTCAGCGCAAATATGGCCACGCCCAGCGCGCTCCGCCTGTCCACGCGCGCGCCGGCGCGGCGGGCGGTATTTATTGATTGTCCCGTATCTCTATGGACATTATGAACGCGTCCTCGCCGTCGCGATAGTACGACGCCTGCCTGCTCCTGACCGAAAAGCCGAGCTTTTCGTACATTGTCACGGCGTGGACGTTGCTGCACCTGACCTCGAGGTAAAACTCGTGGCACGCCCTGAGGCGGACCCCCCTGATGGCCTCCTCGACTAGGGCCGTCCCGAGGCCGGACCTGCGCGATGCCGGGAGTATGGCTATGGAGACGAGGTGGGCCTTTTTGACAAACCCGAGGCGCCGAAAGTTCGAAAAGCCGTGCTCTATCTTGCATATGACATAGCCCACGGTACGGCCGGCGGCCTCGGCGACGAGGAACGCCTCGGGGCACTCCCTGAGGAGCTCCTCGTAGAAATAGTCTGAATAGTGCTCGGGCAGCGTCTTTAGGTTGATCTCTATGACCGGGATCAGGTCTCCGTGCGTCGCGCGCCGTATGACGCACCCCGCGTGCTCCCTGAGGCGTGGCTGCACCGCCCCGCGGCCCGGCGCTGCCCCGTTAAGTAGTGTTCGCCGGCGCGGGGGCGTTGGGCGAGGGGGCACGGATTTTGGC
>RHFA01000034.1 GCA_003724275.1 Thaumarchaeota archaeon S13 | reverse complement strand
CGCCTGCCTGGTCACAAGGCTTCACGGGATTTTGCGCGCGGGCCTAGCGCCTCAGGCGCCAGGCGATCGCCGCCGGCGCTCCCACATAGAGGCCCGCGTTGAGCGCTATGACGAGCGCGCCGAGGGCGGCCACGTCGAGCTCCGAGCCGGGCTCGGCGGCCGACATTATCGAGAGCGAGGCGAGCATTGGCGTGATTATCGCGCGGATCGCCGCGCGCAGCTCGGGGCTCTCGCGCTCCCAGTCGGCGACCGTCGGCGAGAACGAATAGTAGACCTCGTTGAACGCCGACATGAACGCCGCACCGGCGCCCGTGCTCAGGAGGGCCGAGTCGCGAACCTCGCGCAGGGCCTGCACCTCGGCGGCCATCTCCGTGCCGTATGCGGCCGTCGCGATCAGGCACCCGCCTCCGGGGCGCTCGGTCTCGGGAGCCGTTGGCGGCACCGGCGCCGCAGGGGGCTCGGTGGCCATCATGTCCTCGCCTTCCATCATGTCCTCTCCCTCCATCATGTCCCCGCCTTCCATCATGCCGGGGTTGGCCGCGGCCTCCATGAGGGCCGTCTCGGCTAGGGAGAGCTGCGCCATCACCCTCTCTATCGTCTGCGGGACGTCGGGGCTGTTGCGCCGAACCTCCGATATGAGCGTCTCGTTGAGCGTCGTCTCTATGCTCTGGCGCAGCAGCGGCTGGCCCGCGCTGTCAAGGTCGGCCTCGACGAACTCGAACTCGCTGAGGTACGCCTCGCGGACAAGCTCGCCGGCCTGCAGCGAGTTGCCGCCCATGTACTCGGCGCGCGCGACCTCTAGGAGCGTCCTGATGTTGTTGATCCTCTCGGCAGACCCCTCAAAGCCCGAGGAGAGCTGCTCGGATGACATCATTGGGTCGGCGTCCATGCCGTCCATCATGTCGCCGGGCCCGCTGTCCATTGCGCCCTCGCCGCGCGCAAACGTCGAGGCGAGGTCCTCGGAGAGCGCCAGGGCCATCGCAGTGGACTCGGCGGGGTCGTTGCGGTTGTCATACACGGCGTAAAACGCGTTAAACGCGGCGTCGTAGCGGGACTGCTGGTCGGGCGCGTACTCCATGTACGTCGGGCCGCGAAATATGTCCATGTGCGCGACGTCGAGGAAGGCATAGGCGTCCTGCAGCTCGACGACGAGCTCGACGTTGCCGTCGACCATGGCCTCCTTATACTCTTCAGCGGACAGCCTGATGAGCGATGCGGCGATCGCGGCTCCGAGCGCGGCGTCATCAGACGCGCCGGCTCCGAGCGTCACGCGCTGCGCGGCGTCTACTGCCTGCCTTGCGGCGTTGAGCTCGGCGCTGACATCGCCGGTCGACACGGCGCCGGCCTCGACGCGGGCCTGCAGGGCCTCAAGCGAGGCGCGCAGCGCGTCGTTGACGGCCGGATCCGCAGACGCGACGGCCGTCTCTATCCGGGGGTAGACCTCGCCGATCGGGTGCAGCGCGTGGAACGCCGCGCGCGAGGGGTCGGCCATGAAAGAGTCCGAGGAGAACGGGCCGGGCGAGCCGCCGAGGTTGATCGCAAGCGCGTCGAGGTGGCCGCGCATCTCGTAAAACGCCGCACCGTACGCGACCCTGTCGGGCCAGGAGAGCTGCGCGTGCGCGGCGGGGACTGCCGCGACAAGGAGGGCGACTGCGAGGAGAGCCGCGACGCTTGTCCGCTTCAACGCGCGAGACGCCGGATTTGTCCGTTATAAAGCTTCCTTGGCCCTTGCGGGGCCGCCGCGCGGCGGAGGGTTAAATATGGCCCTCCCGCGGCGCGGCGCCAGCATGAAGGTCGTTGTAATATCGGCTAGCCCGCGCAGGGAGGGCAGGACGCAGCATGTCATGCGGGAGGCCCACGAGCGCGCCGCCGCCTCGGCCGAGTCGACGTTCATCAACGTCGCCGACGGCTCGATAGACTGCTACCGCGGGCCCGGCGAGGAGTATGGCGAGGCGACCACGCGCGCGGCCGCGGCGATAATGGAGGCCGACGCGTGGATAATAGGCACGCCAATCTACAACTCGTTCTTTAGCTCTGCGCTCAAGAACCTCTTCGAGTATGTCGACTACAAGAGAACCGCCGGCAAGGCCGCCGGCATGGCGATCGTCGCCTCTAGCGAGGTCGGCTTTACGGACGTGCAGACGCTCCTCACGCAGCTCCTCTCGTACTTTCGCGTCATCGCAAACCCAAAGGCCGTCTACGTCAAGGCCGACAGCGTCGGCGAGGGCGGCGCGCTAGACGCCGAGACGTCGGCGCGAGTCGCCGAGATGGTCGACGAGACTCTTGCGCTGGCCGCCAAGGTTAGGTGAGCGCGCCATAGAGTGCGACTGTGCGTGCCACCTCGGCGGCGCGCAGAGCTGCCCGTCATGCAAGTCCGCGCACGGCGAGGCGTGCGGCTGCGGGTGCGGCGGCTAGACTGCCGCGCTAGAGTACCGCTGCGGCTCGTGGCGCGAGTGCATATAGTCGGTGCTCTTTTGGGCCATCCAGCACGTAAACACGATAAACCACATTATGGGCACGGCCATGACAAAGACGAGGTGGAGCGAGGGGTAGGCCGAGGAGAGGATCGGCCACAGGGCGCTGAGGACGCCGGCAAAGGCGCCGCAGACGACCGTCGCGAGGTGGTTTCGCATGTACCCCATGCGGGCCGCCCCCGCGCAGGGCCGTTTATAACCATTTTTGCGCCACGCGCGCGCGGGGCCGCCCACGCGAGGGCTAAAAATGCGAGATGTGGCCCCGGGGCTCACTTTGGGCGGCTGCCGCCCTCAGAGGCCGTTATCTCCTCCTGGAGGGCCTCTATCCTGCGAAGGAGCTCGTTGCGCAGCTCGCGCGCGACGCGCCGGACCGTCGGCCTCGGGACGCCGAGGTCGTCGACGACGCGCGTATAGATGTCCTGCTTGTCCTTTATGCCGCGCTCGAGGTATGTGTTGATCGCTTCCTTGATGGTGGAATTCTGGTTGTCGCGACTCAACGCGCGGCGCCCAAGTCGGGGGATATATAACATTATTTTCGGGATCGCAGAACGGGGCCAGGGCCCGCGGCGCGGCGCAGACTGCGCCGGAGGGCGGGCTTTTTCCAAAATATCCGGCGTTTCTTGCCCAAAATGCCGGCGGATTGCGCCGCGCGGGGCGCCGCGGCCTCAGGCTCCGGCGTCAAGGAGCGCGGCGAGGAGGAGTATGGCCACGGACATCACGACCATGGCCTCTCCGAGGACGATGATCCTCCGGCGCAGCGAGGCGAGCTCTGCGCCAGAGAGGAGGCCCTCGCGTATGCGCGCCTCGACCGAGCCTCGGACGATCCAGACGTGGACGGCAAACGTGCCGGCCAGCGCCGCGACGAGGGCCGCCTTTATGGCGAGCCACGTCCCATAGCTTGACGCGGCGAGGAGGTCGGGCCGCGCCAGCAGCGGGCCGGACATGTGGAGGCCCGTCGCGACGAGGATCGCCAGGGCCGGCACGGCGGCCCAGTTAAAGCGCCTCCCGACGAGGACCATGAGCGTGAGGCGCTCGTTCGTGCCCATGCCGGCGCGCCTCAGGGCGGGGGCGAGTATCGCGCCCAGGAAGAGGCTGCCGCCCACCCAGACGGCCGATGCGGTCAGGTGCGCCCACGTCAGCAGCGCCTGCTCTAGCGTCATCGCGGCGCGGCGGCGCGCGCGGCAATATTAGGGGTTGGTCGGGCGCTGGGCGCGGCCCGCGGGGCCTGTGGCGGCAGTCCTGATCCGCACCCTCCCCGGCTCTTGGCGCCACGACTCGATCCGCCGTCGCATGTCGTGTCGTCCCATGTCCACCCCCCTGTCGTTGTGGCGGGCGCGCCCCAATTAATCTGCCTTGGTGTCGCCCCCACTTTTGGGCCGGCCTGGGCGGCATGCACATTTAATAATGCAGGGCGGCGGCCGCCTCCCGTGACAGCAATGGACACAGAGCTCGAGGTGCCCAGGGGGCGCATGCCCAAAACTTCCCTGGATCTCTGGCTCCCAGAGTTGCAGGGAAGCCGCGCGCGAGCCGAGCAGGCTCGCGCCTGCCGGACGCTCCTCTCTCCCGGACAGGGGCTGACGACAAGGCCGCGCGCGCGCATGTCAAGGCTAGCCGGGGTTTATGGCGTTGGCAGAAATGCCCCCCAAATGCCAGATCCTTCACAGAGCCAGGAGGCCAGGCTGATACTGGACTCCATACGCGAGGAGCGGGTGGGGACGCTCGCGAGGCTTGTCGGGTACCTAGAAGAGAACGGCGTTGTGGAGGGCAGGCCGAAAACGTTCGAGGAGCGCCATGTCATGCAAAAATACACATACCTCGCAAACGCGTTTGGCGAGCCGCCCCACTATGAGTTTGACTTTTTGGAGAACGGCGCATATTCGGCGTCGTTGGCACTTGACCTATATGCAGAGGGGCGTGACGGCGTGGGCGTGACGCCTTTTAGGAATAATGCCGATGCAGGAAGCGTGTTTGTGCAGATGGTGCAAGGCAGGGGAAAGCGTACGCTGCAGGCCATGACGTTTGCGATGCGCGACATTAGGGAGGGGGTTGAGCGTGACGAGTTTGTCGACACGATGCACAGGGAGAGGAGCCTGTACGAAAGGCGCCTGCTCGAGTGGGCGTTTGACAGGGTTTCCGAGTCTATTGGGAGGCTGGGCGCAGAGGATGGCTAGCGCGAGTGCCCCGCGCCGTGCCGGCGGCCACAGGGGAGTAACCGTGGCGTTTTGGATCGTCGTGCCGTCCGTCATAATTTTGGCAGTGTCGCTGGTAAAAAAATGGGACGATGGCTCGTTTGTGCTAAGCCTAATATCGTTTCTTGTGCTGGTATACGCGGTCTTTACGGCATGCAAGGCAAATCTTGCCCAGGCTCGCAGGGACAAGAGCGAGATAAAAAACGCGCATGCGCTCATAAGGCAATGCAGGGCAACGCTCAAGGGCATAGACATCGCGTTGAGGGACATGGAGTTTGAGCGGGCGTACCTTTTGTTGGACCAGCTCCATGGCAGGGTCGGGCTGTTTTTGACCAAGTACGGCAGTTACATGCAGCCAGAGGCGGCTGACATCGTGTGGGAGATGGAAAATTCGATAACCAGCGCAAAAACCCCGCAGGGGGGCGATCACCGCCTGTTCATAGACATGATGCGCGAGAGCCTAGACGCCATGCAGGAAAATATCCTGGACGTGGACGACCCTGCGGTCCGTGACCCGAGAAGCAAGATGCAAGCAGCATGAGGTTTTATGGGCGTTTTTGCGCAAGTCGCGCCAGCCCGACGTCCGGCGCCTCCACGAGCCTGTTTGCCGCGGGTTTTGGGAATCAGGGCGCGGGCGTCTCAGACCGGCGGGCAGGGGGGCAGGCGCCCCTGTCGGATCCCGCGTCTGGCTGCCCCTAGGAGATTTGGGCGCGCAGGTCCAGGGCATCGCGGTTGCCGGGGTCGCACTCCGTTGCGAGCTCGAGCGCGTCCAGCGCGTCTTTCTTGCGGTTCAGCGACGCGAGTGCCCTGCCCCGCTGCACGTGAACGGCGGCCTCTTTTGGATCCAGGCGCGCGGCCTCGTCGAGGGCGCCTAGCGCGTCCGCATGCAGGCCTAGCGCGCACAGCGCCCTTCCCCTGTGAAGGTGGGCTCGCGCGTCCCCAGGCAACAGCGCAATCGCGCGGTCGAGAGAGGCAAGCGCGTCGAGAGGCCGGTCGCCGTCACAGAGCGCCCTTCCCTTTTCCAAGTGTGCCACGGCAATCTCGCCGTCCAGCTCGATCACGCGGTCTAGATCCCGTAGTGCGGCCC
>RHFA01000039.1 GCA_003724275.1 Thaumarchaeota archaeon S13 | reverse complement strand
GGCAGGCCGGTTGCAGTACTGGAGCGGCGCCTGCTGGACGACAGGCGCGGGTCGCGCGCCCCTACCCCGCCCCGCCAAGGTCCCGCAGCACGCAGTCTCGCATGTCGCGGGCCCGCGCGCTGTCAGGATCAATGTCCAGCGCGCGCCCGAGCGCCTCGAGCGCGCCGCCTAGCCGGCCCATCTCGCGCAAGACCTGCGCCAGGCTACAGTGGACGCGCGCGCTTTGCGGGTCCAGCGCCGCAGAGCGCGACATTGCGTCCAGGGCCTCGCCGTGCGCGCGTATCTCCATGAGCGCGTGCGCAATGCGCTCGTGGACCGCGGGGTTGTCCGGGGCTCTCTGCGACTCTTGGACGAGCTCGTCGAGCGCGCGCTCGGCGGCCTGCTGGCCGCCTCCTTCCCGCGCGGCCTCGAAGTGCCCGCGCGCCTCGGCGTCGCGGCCCAGCGCGCGCAGGGCCAGGCCGGCCCAAAAGCGCGCCTCGGCGCTGCCGGCGTCAATGGACACGGCGCGCTCTAGCTCGCCCAGCGCGCCCTCGGCGTCGCCCATCGACGAGAGGGCCTTGCCGGCCTCTAGGCGCGCCGCAAAGCCGGACGGGTCCATCTCGATGGCGCGCCGCAGGAACGAGGCCGCCTCGGCGTGGCGGCCCATCATGCGCAGGGCCACGCCGGCGCCCACGCGGGCCCCGTACGACGCGCATATGCGCTCGGACGCCCCAAAGGCCTCCAGCGCCTCGCCGTGGCGCTCTAGCTCGCGCAGCGTGGCGCCCATGGCCAGGCGTATCGCCGCGTCGTCAGGGTCGATGCCGGCCGCGCGCGCCAGGACCTCGAGGGCCTCGTCGTTCCTGCGCATCCCGTGCAGCGCGCGGGCCAGCTCGGCGAGCACGTTTGCGCGGGCCGGCTCGATGGCCTCGGCGCGCTCGAGTGCCGCGACGGCGCGCGCATAGTGGCCCGCCGAGGACAGGCTCACGCCCGCAAAATAGTGGATTTTTGCGCTGCCCGGGCAGATCTCCAGCGCGCCCTCGAGGGCCTCGGCGGCGTCCAGGTGCCGCCCGCGCGCGTGCAGGCTCCAGGCGTCGCGCAGGCGGGCCTCTGCGGCGTCTGGAATGTCCGCATCCTGCGGCCCCGGCGGCCACATTGGCCCCGGCGCGTCGCGCTCGCCCGTCACGCGCGGGGCGCGCTCATGGCACATAAAATAGCTTGAGGCGGGCCTGCGGCCCCCCTAGCCGGTCGCCCAGACGGCCAGGTCGTCGACGGCGACGTCCTCGCCTACAGAGCTTGCCCTCGCGACGAGCCTCACCTTGAAGTCAGATGAAAGGTGGCCGGCGAGGTCATGGGACACGTGGCGCCACTGCCCGTCATCGCCGGACCCGTGCGTCCACGCCATCGCCGTCGTCCACGCGCCGTCCGAGTGGACCTCGACCTTGAGGTACTCGCCGGCGTCAAGGGCCCTGTCGACGTACCTCGAGAGCGACATCGTCGCGCCCGTCCTCCCCGAGAGGTCGACTGTGCGCAGCAGCGTCAGCGTGCAGTCCGCGTCACACCTGTCGGCCCGCGCGACGTCATTGTCCGAGGACGCCGTCGCCGTCCCGTCCGGGTTGCGCGGCCCGTCGTGCCTCCCGAGCGTCCAGTTTGGCGAGCCAGACTCTGCCCACGGCGCCGTCTCGGCGCCAAAGCCCTCCATAAACACGAGGTTGCCGCGCTGCGGGGCCGGCACAAACGGCGACACTGTCACGGTAAACTGGGCCCGCGCCGTGTTGCGCGCCGTGTCCGTCGCCGTGCACGTGACGCGCGTCTCGCCGACTGTAAACGTGGAGCCCTGCTGTGGCCTGCACACGGGCGCAATGTGTCCGTCGACGGCGTCACTTGCGCTTGCCGCATACCCCACTGCCGCGCCGGCCGCCGACGTTGCCGCCGCCGCCACTCCCGCCGGCACGGTGATCACGGGCGCGGCCGCATCTTCTGGCGGCGCGCCGCCCGTCGCCCATACCTCGACGTTGTCGACTGCGACGTCCTCGCCGGCAGTGCTCGTCGTCGCCACGAGCCTCACCTTGAAGTCTGATGAGAGGTGGCCGGCGAGGTCGTGGGACTCTTGGTGCCACACGCCGTCGTCTCCGGCGCCGTGCGTCCACTCCATCGCCGTCGTCCACGCTCCGCCAGAGTGGACGTCTATTCGCAGGTGCTCGCCGGCATCAAGCGTCCTGTCGACATACCTTGTCAGCGCAAGCGTCGCGCCCGTCCTCCCCGAGAGGTCGACTGGCGAGGCCATCTCTAGCGTGCAGCCGGCGTCGCAGTCGTCTGCCTTTGCGACGCTCGCCGCGTGGGCCGACGCCGGCGTGCCGTCGGGGTTGCGCGGCCCCTCGTGCGCGCCGGCGCGCCAGTTCGGGCCGCCAGACTCTGTCCATCGCGAGAGGCCAGAGTCAAAGGCCTCCAAAAATAGGCGCTCGCCGGCCTGCGGGGCCGGCTCGAACGGCCTGACCGTCACGGCAAACTGCGCTCGCGCCGAGTTGCCCTCCGAGTCTGCCGCCGAGCACCTGACGGTCCGATGGCCCACGGCAAACGTCGCGCCGCTCGCGGGGCTGCACTCGACGGCCACGGCCGCGCCCGCGGCGTCGCGCGCGCTTGCGGCATACGCGACGACTGCGCCGGACGGCGAGGTGGCCGCCACGGCCATGTCGGCGGGCACCGTTATCGCCGGCGGCGTCGGGGGCGTCCCGGCCGGCGTGACGGTGACCGTGAACGCCGATATGGCCTCGTTGCCCGCGGCGTCAGACGCGAGGCAGACGACGCGCGTCTGGCCGGTCCCAAACGCGCTTCCGCTAGGCGGGCTGCACGCCGGCGTGACGTCCCCGTCGACATTGTCGATCGCCGAGGCCACATACGAGACTGCCGCGCCGTCGGCCACGACAATGTCGTTCGGCACGGTGATCACCGGCGGAACCGTGTCGACGTACGGCGTGACCGTTATGATAAACGAGATCGAGGACGAGTTGCCCGCCGCGTCCGTAGCCTGACACTCCACCTCTGTCTCGCCTACTGGGAACGCGCTGCCGCTAGGCGGCTCGCACATAGGCACTATCATTCCGTCGACAATGTCGCGCGCCGTGGCCTCGTATTCCACTGTCGCGCCGGCCGGCGAGTCTGCCGGCACGGTAATGGCCTCCGGGACGGCGATTCCCGGCGGCACAGTGTCCACGTACGCCGATACCGTTACCGTGAAAGACGCCGTGTCCGAGTGGCCCGCCGCGTCCGTCACGTGACACTCTACCTCTGTCTCGCCGACTGGGAACGTGCTGCCGCTAGGCGGCTCGCACTCTGGCTCTAGCTCGCCGTCGACATTGTCGCGCGCATGGGCATCATACACGACGGTGGCGCCCAGCGGCGAGGTCGCCGGCACTGTCATGTCGGCCGGAACGGTGAGCGCAGGCGGCACCGTGTCGACATAGGCCGAGACCGTGATCGTAAATGTCGCCGTCGCCGAGTTGCCCGCCGCGTCCGTCGCGCGGCACTCCACCTCTGTCTCGCCGACTGGGAATGCGCTTGCGCTTGGCGGCTCGCATGTCGGCGTGACACTTTCGTCTACATTGTCAGTAGCCGAGGCCGCATACGCCACGTTTGCGCCGGCCGGCGAGACCGCCGGCACGGTCATGTCTGCCGGGACCGTTATCGTCGGC
The DNA here is from genome assembly GCA_003724275.1 of Thaumarchaeota archaeon S13. Lineage (GTDB taxonomy): Archaea > Thermoproteota > Nitrososphaeria > Nitrososphaerales > Nitrosopumilaceae > JAHRAL01. Next base: position 2,115 of record RHFA01000039.1, on the reverse strand, counting down.
GGCACAGTGTCGACGTACGGCGTGACGGTGACCGTAAAGTATCCGCTCGCGCTGGCCCTCACCGCGTCGACTGCGCGGCACCTGACCTGCACCTCGCCGACGGGAAACGTGAGGCCGCTCGCCGGCCTGCACGTGGCCTCGATTGTCCGGCCGGCGGCATCGCGCGCAGACACGTCATACGCCACCACGGCGCCGGCCGGCGAGGCCGCCGGCACGGTAATGTCCCCCGGCATGATGAGCCTCGGGATTGCGCCGTACGGCGCGACTGTCACGGCAAACGAGGCGCTCGCCGAGCCGCCCGCCGCGTCCGTCGCGCCGCACTCTACGCGCGTGGTGCCCACCGGAAAGGCGCTTCCCGCCGCGGGCTCGCACGTGGGCACCAGCGCGCCGCCGTCGGCGTCGCGCGCGGTGACATCATACTCTACCGTCGCGCCGGCGCGCGACGTGGCCAGGACGGAGATGTCGCCTGGCACGGTGATGGTGACCGCTTGCGCGGAGGCAGGGGCCGCAAGGGCGATCGCCACGGCGATCGCCAGGGCGACGGCGACTGGGATTACGCCTGACTGCACGGGGCGCACGCTCCTGCGGCGCGTATTAAAGCGTTGCCCGGGGATCAAGTCCGGGCACCCCTCCCTAATCCGCGCAGCGCGCGCGCCTGCAGGCCATGGCCCGCGCCGTTTTCGCCCCGGGAGCGCGCGGGCACGCGCCTAGTTTTCAAACGGGCCGTCCCTTGCGGGGTATGGCGGCCTGTCATCGCCCTCGCGCGCGGCGCTGTCTCGGCCGAGCAGGCGCATGGCCCGCAGCTTTTGGACGCGCAGCTCGTCGCTTCCGGGATCCAGCGAGAGCGCAGAGTCCAGGGCATCCATGGCCTCGGCGCTGCGCCCAAGGTTTCCCAGCGCTCCGGCGCGCACAAGGTGCGCCGAGGGGTCATCGGCATCGCCGACTGCGGATATTGCCTCCAGCGCGTCGGCACTCCGGCCCATCGAGAGCAGCACCGTCGCGCGCCCGACATGCGCGCCGCGCGAGGCGCGGTCCAGGCCCGCCGCGCGCTCAAAGGACTCTAGGGCCTCGCCCAGCCGGCCTAGTGCGAGCTTGGCGTACCCGTCATCCACGTGAAGCATTGCGCTGCCCGGCTCTAGCTCTATCGCGCGCGCGATCGGCGCGAGAGCCTCCTCGTGGCGGCCCAGCTTCATCAGCGAGGCGCCCAGCATTGCGTGCGCGTCGACGTTGCCGCCGTCGATCTCGATCGCCTCGGCATAGATGGCAAGCGCGTCCTCCTCGCGGCCGGCCACGGAGACTGCCCTGGCCAGCGAGACGCGAATCTCGGCGTCCTTTGGGTCCAGGCGCGCCGCGCGCGCAAAAGACTCGGCGGCCTCCTCGCCTCGGCCCAGCGAGCCCAGCGCGGCGCCCATGCCGATGTGGTTGTCGACATTGTCGGGGTCTGCCCTGATCGCGCGCGCAAATGACTCGATGGCCTCCTCGTTGCGCCCCATTATGCCAAGTGCCATGCCCCTCTGCGAGCAGGCCGCCGCGTCGCCGGCGCCGAGCTCGGCGGCGCGGTCGCACGCGGCGACGGCCTCCTCGAGGTCGCCGGCGCCCCCGCCCGTCTGCGAGACCCAGCAGAGGGCATGGGCCCGCCTCAGGTGGAGGTCTGCGTTGCCGCCGTCGGTGGCCAGCTCGGCGTCGATCGCCTCGAGGGCGAGCCTGGCCTCCTCGGGGCTCGGGCCGTACGCGCGCGGCCCCTCGCCTGCCGGGCCGTCGCCCGCCTGCGCCGCACCGTCGCCTCCGGCCATTGGCCTCGCGCGCGCGGCGGGGGCATAATAGTCGTTCGGGCGGGCCGCGGGCCGCGGGCCGCGGCACACCAATATGCCCGTGTGCCGGCGCGCGCGGGCGTTGGCATACGCGTGCCCCGCGTGCGACACAGAGCTCGACGTCCACCGCTCGGCCGGCGGGACGGCGTTCATGTGCGACTCGTGCGGCCTAGACGAGCTCGTCTCGCCGGCCGGAGGCGACGACGAGGCATACCTCGAGGTCTGCGTGCGCCACGACGAGGGCAGGGCCCCGCGCGCGCTGCACGAACGCGGCATCACGCGCCTCTATGCGCACCAGGCCGAG